>DATCBL010000122.1:0-9621 GCA_036511875.1 Acidimicrobiales bacterium | reverse complement strand
GGCCAGCACCACCCGGAACCCCTCGTCGGCCAGGACCCGACAAGCCTGGGTGCCCGAGTAGTCGAACTCGCAGGCCTGGCCGATGACGATGGGACCCGAGCCGATGACCAGGATCGACTCGATGTCGTGGCGCCGCGGCATCAGCCCGCCCTCCGGGCCCGGCCGGAGCCGCCGGCGGTGGCGTCCATCAGATCCCGGAACTCGTCGAAGAGGTACCGGGCATCGTGGGGGCCGGGGCCGGCCTCGGGATGGTACTGGACGCTGAACACCGGGAGGTCGGGGCTCCGGATCCCCTCGATGACCCCGTCGTTGAGGTTGACGTGGGTGACTTCCGACCGGGACAGGGAGTCCTCGGCCACCGCGTAGTTGTGGTTCTGCGAGGTGATCTCGACCCGGCCCGAAGCGATCCGCCGCACCGGATGGTTTCCCCCGTGGTGCCCGAAGGGGAGCTTGTAGGTCGAGGCGCCCAGCGCGGTGGCCAGCAGCTGGTGCCCGAGACAGATCCCGAACACCGGGACGGTGCCGTCGGCGACCAGGGTGCGGATCTGGTCGACGATACCGGGCAGGGCGGCCGGGTCCCCCGGCCCGTTGGACAGGAAGATCCCGTCGGGCTCGAGCCCGAGCACCTGGTCGGCCGGGGTCGAGGCGGGCACCACGGTGACCGTGGCCAGCTCACCGAGCTGGCGCAGCATGGCCTCCTTCACGCCGAAGTCGTAGGCCACCACCCGGTAGGGTCCGGTGCCCCGGGTGGTCACCGTCGGCCTGGTCACCCCGGCGACCAGGTCCCGGCCCTCGGTGGACGGAGCGGCCTCCGCCGCGGCCAGCAGGTCGGAGGTCCCGGCGGTGCCGAAGGCGCAGGGCATCGACCCCTGGTCCCGCAGGTGCCGGGTCAGGCGGCGGGTGTCCACCCCCGAGATGCCGGGCACTCCGAACCGGACCAGGAACTCCTCGAGGGGCTCGGTGGAACGCCAGTTGCTCGGCCGGTCGGTGAGGTCGCGCACGATGATGCCGCGGCAGTGGGGCCGGGGGGCCTCGTCGTCGTCCGGGTTGACCCCGTAGTTGCCGATGTGGGGACAGGTGAAGGCGATCACCTGTCCGGCGTAGGAGGGGTCGGTGATCACCTCCTGATAGCCCGACAGGACGGTGTTGAAGACGGCTTCGCCGGTGGCCACGCCGTGCTCGGGGACGGCACCGACGGCCACGCCCTCGAAGCGCGTCCCGTCGGCCAGCACCAGCCACGCCTCGTCGCGGTGCAGCGGACCGCGGCGCCCACTCACCGCCGGGCCTCGCCGTCGACGACCACCGGCTCGCCCCGGAACAGGGTGTGGCGGACCCGGCCGGTGAGCTTGCGGCCCCCGTAGGGGGTGTTCCGGCTCCGGCTGGCCAGCGCGGTGGGGTCGACGATCCAGGTGGCGGCGGGGTCGATCACACACAGGTTGGCCGCGGCGCCCGCGGCCACCGGGCCCCCCTGTCCCCCGCCGCGGGCCGGGTCGAGCCCGCAGATGGCGGCGGGCTGCCAGCTCATCAGGGCCAGGATCCGCGCCAGGGGGAGGTCCAGCTCGGTGAGGGCCAGGGCCAACGCCGTCTGCAGGCCCAACATCCCCGGCGGCGCCTGGTCGAAGGGGAGGTCCTTGACCTCCGGGGCGTGGGGGGCGTGGTCGGTGGCGATGGCGTCGATGGTCCCGTCGGCCAGGCCGGCCTTGACCGCCTCCACGTCCGACGCGGGCCGGAGCGGTGGGTTGACCTTGAAGACCGGGTCGTAGCCGGCGGCGCAGGCATCGGTCAGGGTGAAGTGGTGGGGGGCGGCCTCGGCGGTGACGTCCAGTCCCTCGGCCTTGGCCTGGCGCACCAGCTCGATCGAGCCGGCCGTGGACAGATGGAGGAAGTGGATGCGGGACCCGGTCGCTCGCACCAGGGCCAGGTCCCGGGCCACCATCACCTCCTCGGCCAACGCCGGCGTGCCCGGGATGCCCAGGCGGCTGGACCACGCCCCCTCGTGCATGGCGCCGTCGGCGGCCAGGGTGGCGTCTTCGCAGTGCTGGGCCAGGGTCACGCCCAGCCCGGTGGCGTACTCGAGGGCCCGGCGCATCAGTCCGGCGGACTGCACCCCGGTGCCGTCGTCGGTGAACAGTCGGACCCCGAGCTCGGCCATCTCGGCCATCGGCGCCAGCCGCTGGCCCTCCCGCCCGACGCTGATGGCCCCGGCCACCGCCACCTCGGCGGTGACCCCGACGGCCAGGTCCAACACGTTGCGGACCGACTCGGCCGAGTCCAGCGCCGGCTCGGTGTTGGGCATGGCGACCACAGCGGTGAAGCCCCCGAGCGACGCCGCCCGGGCCCCGGTGGCCACGGTCTCGGACTCCTCCCGCCCGGGCTGGCGGAGGTGGGTGTGCAGGTCGACCAGCCCGGGCGCCACCACACAGCCCGCCGCGTCGAGCTCCACCGAACCCTTGGGCGCCGCGTCGACCGTCCCCACTTCGGCCACCCGGTCCCCCACCACCAGCACGTCGGCCTGGCGCTCACCGGTCCGGTCGACCACCGTGCCGCCGCGCAGCACGACCGCCGGAGGCCGAACGGAGCCGGTCGGTGCCGGTTCAGCCACGGTGGACCCCCTCGACCGGCCCCTGGCCGAGGAGGAGGAAGAGCACCGCCATGCGGACGGCCACCCCGTTGCTCACCTGCTCGGTGATCAATGAGGCGGGCAGCTCGGCGACGTCGGAGGCGATCTCGACCCCCCGGACGATCGGTCCGGGGTGGAGGATCACGGCCTCGGGCTGGAGCTGGGCGGCGCGACGGGACGTGAGCCCGAACCCGGCGGTGTACTCCCGCAGGGTGGGGACGAACGCACCGCTGCCCCGCTCGGACTGCACCCGGAGCAAGGACACCACGTCGGCCTTCTCCAGCACGTCGTCGAGACGGTGGCTGACCGCCACCACCGGCCACCCCTCCAGCGAGGGGGGCAGGAGGGTGGCCGGGGCCACCAGCGTCACCTCGGCGCCCAAGGCGGCGTACCCGGTGACCTGGGACCGGGCCACCCGGCTGTGGCGGACGTCCCCGACGATGAGCACCTGGAGGCCCTCGAAGCAGGTCAGTCCGGCGTCTCCGCCCCCGAGCGCCTGTCGGACGGTGTAGAGGTCGAGCAGCGCCTGGGTGGGGTGCTGGTGCCACCCGTCACCGGCGTTGACCACCGAGCAGTGGTCCACCCACTGGGCCACCCGGGCGGGCACGCCCGAGGAGGCGTGACGGATGATCACCGCGTCGATGCCGATGGCCTCGATGGTCTCGATGGTGTCCCGCAGGGACTCCCCCTTCTTGAGGGACGAGGACCCGGCGGCGAAGGAGAGCACGTCGGCCGACATCCGCTTGGCCGCCGTCTCGAAGGACATCCGGGTCCGGGTGGAGTCCTCGAAGAACAGCGTGGCCACGGTCCGGCCCCGCAGGGTGGGAACCTTCGGGTTGGCCCTCCGGCCCACCTCGGCGAAGGAGTCGGCCACCGCCAGCACCTCGCCGATGTCGTCGGGGGCCAGGTCGTCCATGCTCAGCAGGTGGGCGGGGAACGGGCTCATCGGCTCACCAGCTCCCCCAGGGAGACGCCGTCGGCCGAGACGTCGACCATCTCGTCGCGCCGGGTCGGCAGGTTCTTGCCCACGTAGTCGGGCCGGATGGGCAGCTCCCGATGGCCCCGGTCGACCATGACGGCCAGCTCGACCACCTGGGCCCGTCCGTACTCCCCCAACGCGTTGAGGGCGGCGCGGATGGTGCGCCCGGTGAACAGCACGTCGTCGACCAACACCACCGTGGCCCCGGTGAGGTCGAAGCTGATGTCGGTGGCCGCCTCGGGCAGGACCGGGCGGAGCCCGATGTCGTCGCGGTAGAAGGCCACGTCCAGCGTCCCCACCGGGATGGTGGCTCCCTCCACCTCGGCCAGGGTCGCCGCCAGTTGCTCGGCCAGGGCGACCCCACCGGTCTGCAGGCCGACCAGGACCACTTTCTCCAGCCCGCGGTTCCGCTCGGCGATCTCGTGGGCCATGCGGGTGATGGCCCGGTGCACGTCGGCGGCCGACATCACCTGGGCCCGGGGAACGAACACAGCACCCCGCGGGCGGGCATGACTGCGCTCACGTTCGGCCACGCTTCCTCCTGTCCGTACGGGCCTCACAGGACCCGCTTCACGGTCAGGCTCCGACTATACCCGCTCGAGGGTCGCCGCGGTCAGGTCGGGACGGGACCGGAGCCGGAACCAGACGCCCCGTCCCCGTCGGCCCCCGGGGCGGTCAGGGACGGATCCGGGCGGCCAGGGTGGACAGCACGCCGTTGACGAAGCGACCCGAATCGTCGGTCGAGTAGGCCGAGGCCAGCTCCACCGCCTCGTTGAGGATGACCGCGGTGGGGACCTCCGGACGGGCCAACAGCTCGGCCACGGCGAGGCGGAGCACGTTGCGGTCCACCACCGCCATCCGGTCCAGGTCCCACCCGATGGAGACGTCGTCGATCATCCCGTCGATCTCGGGGCGCCGCGTCTCCACCGTCTCGACCAGCGCGCTGGTATACCCGTCGGGGGCCACCATCAGCTCGCCCACCACCACCGAGGGCGCCGAGCCCTTGAGCTCCGCCTCGTAGAGGAGGGTGAGGGCCCGTTCCCGAGCCTGGTGGCGTGGTGCAGATTCCATGATCACCGATGGTCAGGGCCAGGTCGCCGGCCCCGATGGGCGGGCCCGGCCCCCCCGGCCGCCCCGGGCGTGGGCGCGGTCGGGCGCCGACGCGGTCAGGCCCGGGTCAGGTACTCCCCCGTGCGGGTGTCGACCTTGATCCTCTCGCCGGGATTGACGAACAGGGGTACCTGGAGGACCAGGCCCGTCTCCAGGGTGGCCGGCTTGCGGGCCCCCGAGACGCGGTCTCCCTGGAGCCCGGGCTCGGTGTCGGAGACGGTCAGCTCCACCGCGGCGGGGAGGTCGACGCCGACGATCTCGGCACCGTAGAACTGCAGCACGGCGTCGTCGCCCTCCTTCAGGTACTTGGCCGCGTCGCCCAGCAGGTCGGTGCCGACCTGGAGCTGCTCGTAGGACGCGGTGTCCATGAACACGTAGTCGGAACCGTCGCGGTAGAGGAACTGCATCTCGCGCTTGTCGATGATGGCCTGCTCCAGCTTCTCGTCGGCCCGGTAGGTCCGCTCGATCACCGCTCCCGTCCGCTGGTTCTTCAGCTTGGTCCGTACGAAGGCGCCGCCCTTCCCCGGCTTCACGTGCTGGAACTCGACCACGGCGAACAGACCCTCGGGCAGGTCGAGGGTCATGCCGTTGCGCAGGTCATTGGTGGAGACGGACATCAGACAGCAACTTCCTTCGGGAACCGGGTCAGCGGACGGCTGCCGTGTTCGGTGACCACCAGGGTGTCCTCGATCCGGACGCCACCGGTCCCGGGCAGGTAGACGCCGGGTTCCACGGTGACCACGGTGCCGGGCTCGAGAATAGCAGTAGACCCCGGGCCGACCGACGGCCCCTCGTGGATGTCGAGGCCCACCCCGTGCCCGGTGCCGTGCTCGAAGCGCTCGGCCCATCCCGAGGCGGCGATGGCGTCGCGGCAGGCCTGGTCGACCGCCCCGGCGGTCACCCCGGGCTCCACCCGGGCCACACCGACCCGCTGCGACTCCGCCACCACCTGGAACACCGTGGCCAGCTCTCCGGTGGGCGGTCCGCCTACGCAGAAGGTGCGGGTCATGTCCGAGCGGTACCCGTCGAAGACCGCACCGAAGTCCACCACCACCGGGTCGCCGGGGCGGATCGGACGACCACCGGGACGGGCGTGGGGCTTGGCCGAGTTCTCCCCGGAGGCCACGATGGTCTCGAAGGCCCGGTCCTCGGCCCCCCGCTCCCGCATGGCGTGGTCGAGCGCCGCGGCGAACCGGGACTCGGTGAGCTCCCCGGCATCGCTGCGGGTCCGGCCCGAGCCGGCCTCGGCCAACAGCGGCAGCACCGCGCCCAGGGCCTCGTCGGCGATCCACGCGGCCCGGGCCATCCGGGCCACCTCCCCGGCGTCCTTCACCATGCGCAACCGCTCCACCAGGCCCCGGGTGGGGACCGGGGCCACCGGGGCCAGGAGCTCGGCCCAGCTCCGCTGGCTCGACCAGGTCACGTTCTCGGCCTCGAGGCCCACCTCGGTGAGGCCGGCGGCCCCGAGGCGGAGGGCCTCCCGCTGGGCCTGGACCCCGCCGATCTGGACCTCGACATCGCCGTCCACTCCGGCCTCGGCCAGCTGCTCGGACGACTGGGTCCGGTACCGGCCGTCGGTCGTGAGCACGGCCCGACCCGCCGTCACCAACAAGAGCCCGGCCGAGCCGCTGAATCCGGTCAGCCACCGGATGTTGGCCGGCGTGGTCACCAGCAGGCCCTCGACCGGTCGGCCCTCCGGCCCGGCGTCGGCCAGAAGGGATCGCAGGCGGTCCAGGCGACCGGCCACCTCCAGCGGCTCCAGCTCCGGCTCCGGGCTCATGCCGAAGGCCGGGCGGCCAACAGCCGGTCCACGGCGTCGACGGCCAGGCCGTAGCCGATCCCGCCGAAGCCGGCGATGCAGCCGTCGGCCACCGGGGCGATGACCGAGGTGTGGCGGAACGGCTCGCGGGCGGCCGGGTTGGACAGGTGCAGCTCCACCACCACGCCGTCGAAGGCGGCCAGGGCGTCGTGCAGCGACCACGAGGTATGGGAGAGGGCGCCGGCGTTGACGATGATGGCCTCGGCCCGGCCCCGGGCGGCGTGCACCGCCTCGACCAGCCCCCCCTCGTGATTGGTCTGGAGGTGCTCGACCCGGTAGCCCAGTCGGTCGGCCACCGCGGTGGCCGTGGCCACATGGTCGTCCAGGGTGGCCGTGCCGTAGATCGCCGGCTGGCGCTCCCCCAGCAGGTCGAGGTTGGGCCCGGACAACAGGACGATCAGCCGGCCCTCGGTCATGCCTCGTCACCGGGTGCGGACCGATCCATGGCTGCCAGGGTAGCGACCACCGTGGCCCGGTCCACGCCATGCACCACCTCGACGCCGGCGGGCCCGTCCAACACGAAGGTCAGGTCGTGGCGGGCCTTCTTGTCGCGGGCCATGAACGAGACCAGGCGCTCGGGATCGGCGTCGTGGGGCAGCAGCGGGGAGAGGTCGAACCCTCCCACCACCCTCCGGTGCAGCTCCTCGCGCCGGTCGTCGATCCGGCCCAGGCGCCGGGCCAGCTGGCCGGCGAAGACCAGGCCGACGGCCACCGCCTCCCCGTGGCGGAGGTCCCATCCGGCGTCCGGGTCGAACGCGGTGGCCTCGAGGGCGTGGGCCAGGGTGTGGCCGTAGTTGAGCACCATCCTCCGGTCGCCCTCCCGCTCGTCGGAGGCCACCACCTCGGCCTTGATGGCCACGCACCGGGCCACCTGCTCGTCGAGGGGGAGGTCGAGCAACGAGGCGTCCGGGCCCCTGCCCTCGCCCGACCCGAGGAAGGCATATTTGGCCATCTCCCCGCGACCCGACGCCCACTCCCGCGGGGAGAGGGTGGCCAGCACCTCGGTGTCGCACAGCACCCCCCGGGGCTGCCAGAACGCTCCCACCAGGTTCTTCCCCTCGGGGAGGTTCACCCCGGTCTTGCCGCCGACCGCCGCGTCGACCTGGCCCAACAGGGAGGTGGCCACGTTCACGTACGCCGTCCCCCGGTGGAACGATGCGGCGACGAACCCGGCCAGGTCCGACACCACTCCCCCGCCCACGGCCACGATCACGTCCGAGCGGCTCACCCCGGCCCGCGCCAGTCCCCGGCACAGCTCCTCGACCACCGCCAGCGACTTGGCCCCCTCGCCGTCCGGCACGGTGAACCGGTCGGCCGGCACCCCGGGATCGACCTCCACCCCGATGCCGTCCTGGGTCACCACGGCGGCCCGCGAGGCACCGGGGACCGTGGCGGCCACCACCTCGGCCAGGCGGTGACGGGCACCGCGGCCCACCACGACCTCGTAGCGCCGTTCACCCAGCTCCACCGGGACCACGATCATGCCGGTCGCCCCGCCAGCCCGGTCCCGGCCAGGATCTGCTCGACCACCTGGTCGGGCGTGCAGGCATCCACGTCCACCACCAGGGAGGCCACCGACTCGTAGAGGGGCCGGCGGACCTCGTCCAGCTCGGCCAGGGCGGAGGCGGGGTCGCCGTCCAGCAACGGCCGTCCCGCCCCGTCCCCCACCCGGCGGGCCAGGACCTCGGGGTCGGCCCGGAGCCACACCACCGTGCCCGACCGGGCGAGCAGCTCGCGATTGGACGGGGACAGCACGACCCCTCCGGCCGCCGACACCACCACCGGCTCGTCACCGGTGAGGGCCTCGGTCAGCACCCGCTCCTCCTCGGCCCGGAAGGCCGCCTCACCCTTGGCGGCGAAGAGCTCGGGCACCGAGTGGCCGGTGTCGGCGATGATCTGGGCGTCGGAGTCGAACGAGCGCCAGCCGAGACGATCGGCCAGCAGGTGACCGATGGTCGTCTTCCCCGCACCCATCATCCCCACCAGGATGAGCCGGTCAACCATCGGGCGGTGGCGACCCGGCCGACGAGGGGGTCTCGCCCAGCGCGGCCAGGTAGCCGAGACGGTTGCGCCGGAACTCCTCGACCGAGTCCCCGCCGAACTTGCGCAGAGCTTCGGAGGCCAGCACCAACGAGACCATCGTCTCGGCCACGACGCCCATGGCCGGGACGGCGGTCACGTCGGTGCGCTCCTTGAACGACACCGTCGACTCCTTGGTGACCACGTCCACGGTGCCGAGGGTCGGACGGTTGAGCGTGGCCAGCGGCTTCATCGAGGCGCGGGCCACGATGGGTGAGCCGGTGGAGATGCCACCCTCGATCCCGCCGGCATGATCGGTGTCGCGGACATACCCGCCACCGAGGAGCGACCGGTCCGCCTCGGGGGTCCCGAACTCGGCGTCTCGGGCCATCCGGATGGCGTCGTGGGCCTCCGAGCCGCGGCGGCCGGCGAGCTCGGCGCCGTCGCCGAACTCCACCGCCTTGATGGCCTGGATGCTCATGAGCGCCTGGGCCATCAGCGCGTCGAGCCGGCGATCCCAGTGCACGTGGCTCCCCAGCCCGACCGGCACCCCGTAGGCGATCACCTCGGCGACCCCCCCGAGCGAGTCGCCGTCCTTGGCCGCCGCCTTGATGGCCGCCACCATCCGGGCCTCGGCATCGGGGTCGGCACACCGGACCTGGGACTGGTCGACCCGAAGCAGCTCGGCCACGGTGGGCAGGGGACCTGGTTCGGCCCGCTCCGGCCCCAGCTGCACCACGTGGCTGAGGACGTCCACCCCGATCTGGGCCAAGAGCAGCTTGGCCAGGGTCCCGGCCGCCACCCGGGGCGCCGTCTCTCGGGCCGAGGCTCGCTCGAGCACGTCCCGGGCATCGTCGAGCCCGTACTTCAGCATGCCGGAGAGGTCGGCGTGACCCGGCCGGGGCTGGGTCAGCACCTTGGAGGGCAGGCCGGGGCTGGGGGACATCTCGGTCTCCCACTTGGGCCACTCGGTGTTGGCGATCTCCACCGCCACCGGAGACCCGAGCGTCCTTCCGTGCCGCACCCCACCCACCAGGGTCACCTCGTCGGCCTCGAACCGCATCCTCGGACCGC
>DATCBL010000121.1:0-4744 GCA_036511875.1 Acidimicrobiales bacterium | reverse complement strand
CGTGGCCAGCGGGCCCGTGTCGTCGCAAACCTGGTCCAGCAGCGGGTCGAGGGCGACCTCGGGCGGGATGCCGGCGCGCGGCCACTCGGAGGTGGGCCACGGGACGCCGCGGGGTTGGCGGGGCAGCGGGATGAGGTTCATCCGCGAGCGTTCATCCGACCGGGCGGGCGAGGAGCGCGTCGATGGTGAGGCCCTCGGGCAGCGGGACCAGGCCGCGTTCGGTGATGGCGCGGAGGATCCCCTCCCACGATGGTCGCTCGGCCACCAGTCGTTGGACCTCTCGGGCCGCGTCGTCGGTGCGATCCACCCCGACCAGCGCGGCGATGTAGCTGAGCCGGAGGTTGCCCTCGTCCGGCAGGCGGGCCAGCCCGGCCTCGGCGCCGGCCAGCGCGGCGCCGGCGTCGCCCCGCATCAGTGCGGTTTCGGCCACGTCACACAGGTGGTAGGCCTCGGCCACCTCCACCAGGCGGGCGAGTTCGGTGAGCGGGTCGGGATGGTGGTCGACCCGGACGTCGGTCAGCACGCCCTCCCAGGGGTGGTCGTGACGCGCCCCCTCGACCACGATGACGGCGGCCGACATCCGCCCGCGGGCGTCTCCGCCCTTTCCCTCGGCGGCCACCAGGGCGGCGACCAGGCGGGCGGCCAGGTCCCCGGCCGCGCTCTCGAAGGCCTCGGCCATGGCCTCGCAGACGCCGGGCCCGGCCATCATGTTGGCTTGGGCCGAGTAGCCGTCCCCGGCGGCGTGGCTCAGGTGGTCGATGCAGAGCGCACCGGTGAAGGAGGCCACGCGGCCGGCGGCGTCGACCAGGCCGACCTGGCGCACCTCGCGTCCCTCGTCGGCGACGCGGACCCGGTCCAGAGCGTCGGCAGCCGGGAGGCCACCGGCCAGGAGGTCCAGGCAGCGGGGCCCGTAGCCCGGGTCGACCATCGATTGGGTGGCCACGGCGCCGACGCCGGCCCGGGCCCAGGGCAGCACCGAGCCGAGGGCGAAATAGCAACTCTGGGCGGCCACGCCGAGCTGGCCGCTGTCGGTGTCGCGGGCGACGATGGAGTACGTCACGTCACCAGCCGGTCAGTCCAGCGAGGCGAGGAAGGCCAACAGGGCGGCGTTGGTCTCGCCCGGGTTCTCCTGCTGGACCCAGTGGCCGGCCCCCTCCACCGAGGTCATGCCGCGGAAGTCGGGGAGCTCCGCTGCCATCAATGCGCCGGCGTCGGGCATCATGGTCATCACCGGGTCGAGCGAACCGGTGAGGAATCCGGTTGGCATGGTGTAGACCGAGGGCGGGATGTCCTTGCTGCGGACCCAGTTGGCGTCCATGTTGCGGTAGAAGCTGATGGGCCCGAAGAACCCGTTCCGCCGGAAGCCCTCGACGTAGACATCCACGTCCGCCTCGGTGATCCAGGCCGGGAGCTTCTCGGGCGGTGGGGTGAGGATGTCGATGAACCCGGTGCCCTCCCGGGGCACGTCCTGGAAGAGGCCGCCACCCGAGCTGAGGCCTTCACCCGACGCCGACCACAGCATGGTGCGCAGGAAGTGGCGGGTATCGGCCTCGAGCTCCTTCTCGGGCGGCCCCACCTCCTGGAAGTACACCATGTAGAAGAACTTGCCCTCGAAGAGGACCTCGAAGATCTCGAGCGGCGGGGCCGGGGCCTGGGAGTACGGGACGCTCATGTTGTAGAGGGACGAGACGCGATCGGGGTGGAGCCGGCCCATCTCCCAGACCACCATCGAGCCCCAGTCGTGGCCGGTGAAGTGCGCCCGCTCGTAGCCGTAGTGGTCGAGCAGCCCGCCCAGGTCGGCCGTGAGCTGGTCGGACCCGTAGGCCGTGACCTCCTTCGGCGCGCTGCTGGTGCCGTAGCCCCGCAGATCGGGGGCCATGACCCGGTAGCCGGCGTCGGCCAGGGCGGTGATCTGATGGCGCCAGGAGTACCAGAGCTCGGGGAAGCCGTGGCACAGCACCACGGGCTTGCCGTCGGCCGGGCCGGCGGTGGCGACGTGCAGCTCGATCCCGTTGGCCGGGATCCGCTCGTGGGTGACGCCGGGGATGGCGCCAGATGCGGAGGATTCAGAGGATGCGGGGGATTCAGACATTGGCGCTCTTGGCTGCTTTCTCGTCGTGGTGCTTCTGGATGGCGGACATGACGGCGTTGCCGGCGGCCCCGATGAACTCGGGCCGGTTCTCGGCCGCCCAGTCGCGACTAGCGGTCAGGGTGGACGAGGAGTCCTGGAACTCGGGGGCCACGTATCGAGCGATGAGCTCGTAGGAGTGGCGGGTGGCCTCCGTGTCGGCCCACTCGTGCCCCATGAGCAGGAAGGTGCCGAACCCCTTGGACTGGGTGCGGAGGCGGGCCACCTGGGCGATGGCGTCCTCCACCGTGCCGATGACGGCGAAGCCCGAGGCGTTGAGGGCGTCGACCAGCGACTCGAAGTTGGTGGTGTCGGGGGCGAGCGGGAGGGCGGCCACCCGCTGGAAGTAGTCGACCCACTCCTCGAGGCCGAACTCGACGTCCTTGATGGCCTGTTCCTTGGTGTCGGCGATGTGCATGGGGCCGACCAGGCGCCACTTGCTGCGGTCGACCGTGGTGCCGAACTCTTCGGCCCGCTCGTCCATGACGTCCCAGTGGGCGCCGAGCACGTCGAAGCCGCCGGCCGAGGTGGCACCGATGGAGAGCAGGCTGCAGCCGAACTTGCCGGCGGCGCGGGGGCCGGCGGGCGAGACCTGCGCCGCCACGGCCACCTCGGGGTACGGGCGCTGGTAGGGCCGCATCTGCAGGCGGGCCCCCACCAGCTTGAACCAGTCGGTCTCCATGGTCACCGGCTCGCGGCCCTCGAGCAGGAGGAGGATGGCTTCGAGTGACTCCTCCATCATGTCGCGCTGGCGGGCCGGGTCGATGCCCATCATGAAGGCGTCGGAGGGGAGGGCGCCGGGACCGACGCCGATCATGAGGCGGCCCCGGGTCAGGTGGTCGAGCAGGACCAGGCGGTCGGCGAGCATGAAGGGGTGGTGGTAGGGCAGGGACGAGACGCCGGTCCCCAGCCTGATGTGCTTCGTGCGCTGGGCCACGGCGGCGATGAAGACCTCGGGGGAGGCGATGATCTCGTAGCCGGCCGAGTGGTGCTCGCCGAACCAGGCCTCCTCGAAGCCCAACTCGTCCAGGTGCTCGATGAGCTGCAGGTCGCGCTCGAGGGCCAACGTCGGGTTCTGCCCGACCGGGTGGAACGGGGCCAGGAAGATGCCGAACTTCAGCTGCTCGGCGGCGTCGAGGGTGGTCATCGGTGTGGGGATTCCTCTCTCAGGGGATCGGTGCTCGGGGGGATCTGTGCTCAGGGGCTCGGTGGGCCGGGAGTGACCAGGATCTTGCCGTGCTCACCGGGCGTGCGGAGGGTCTCGAAGGCGCCGGGCGCGCCGGCCCGGTCGACCACCGAGGTGACCAGCCGGTCGGCGCCGGGAACGCCGGCCCCCAGGCGCTCGAGGGTGGCGGCGAACTCGGGCCCGGTGTAGCCGAAGGAGAAGCGGAACTCGATCTCCTTGGTCACCGCCATGAACGGCTCGATGGAGTCGTTCTGCATGCACACGCCGACCACGACGATCCGGCTGTGCGGCGGGGCCTCGGCGATCAGCGACTGCAACATGCCGGGCACGCCCACGCACTCGAAGATCACCGGGTCGACGATGGTGCCGCCGAGCAGGGCGGCGCCGGCCCGTTCCATCACCCCGGTGGCCACACCGAAGTCGGCCCAGCGGCGGTGAGGGGACTCGGTGGCCGGGTCGATGACCTCGTCGGCCCCGAAGGCCTCGGCCAGGCGGCGGCGGGTGGGCGAGAAGTCGGCCGCCAGGACCGGTCCGTGGCCCCGGCCCTTGAGGGCGGCGATGACGGCCAGGCCCACCGGGCCGCACCCCAACACCAGGCACGGTTGGCCCGGCTCGAGCCCGGAGAGCCCGACGGCGTGCTCGCCCACGGCCAGCGGTTCGGTCAGCGCGGCCAGGTCGGTGTCCACCGAGTCGGGTACGGGCAGGAGCAGCATCTCCTGGAGCACCATGCGCTCGGCCAGGGCGCCCGGGTAGAGGTTGGAGTAGCCGATCTGCTCGACGCCGGTCGGGGTCACGACGATGGGCACCGAGCAGACCCGCGTGCCCACCGGCAGGGCCCGGCCGGTGTCGGGTCCGTGCTCGATGATCTCGGCGCAGAACTCGTGGCCGAAGACGCAGTCCGCCGCCGGATCGAGGGAGGGGACGCCGACCGAGTCCATGAGCCCGGTGAAGTGCGCGAAGTCGGCCAGCGCGTGGAGGTCGGACCCGCAGATGCCGGCGGCCAGCGAGCGCACCAGCACGTGGCCCGAACCGGGTGTGGGGTCCGCCACCTCGCCCACGACGAGGGCCCCGCCCCTGGTCACCGCAGCCTGCATTTGATCTCCCCAACTCCGACGGATCGACCGTCGCACGGACCGTCGCACGGCTCGTCGTTCCTCGCTACGTTTGCCCGGTGAGTTTCACACAACCTGGACCGGCGCGCCCTTTCGCCGGCCAGGTGGCGCTGGTCACCGGGGCGGCCCGACCCCGGAGCATCGGACGGGCCACCGCCCTGCAGCTGGCCCGGGACGGGGCGTCGGTGGCCTGCCTCGATATCGCCCGTCCCTACCAGGACGCGCCCGCCCACGGCACGGCCAGCGGGGACGATCTGGCCGACCTGGCGACCGAGATCGCCGCTCTCGGCGCCAAGGTGGCCACGGCTGTGGCCGACG
>DATCBL010000120.1:0-2873 GCA_036511875.1 Acidimicrobiales bacterium | reverse complement strand
TGACCGAGCGGCCACCGCGGCGGGGCAGGCTCATCCGCCACGGCCGCAGGGTGGTGACCCCCACCACCACCATGTCCTTGTCGCACATGGCCACGTCGATGGTGAACCGCATGCCGATGGTGTGGACCGAGCGGCTCCGGGGCAGGACCATCGCCCCCTCGTAGCTGGTCTTTCCGAGCAGGCCACGGCTCCGCTGGGCGAAGGTCTCGGCCACCTCGGCTGCGGCCAGTACGTCGCCCTGGCGCAGCAGCCAGGTCATCGACCTGCCCCCGTTGGGTGCCCGGGCCCTTGAGCGACTAGCATTTCCGAACTGTGTCGAAACGAACCAACAAACGCAAGCTCAGGGCCAAGAAGAAGGCCAACCACGGCAAGAAGCCGAACTGCGGTCGAGGCTGAGGCCTCCTCGGCGATGGTGATCGCCGACCGGTGAGCCGGTCGGCTCGCCACTGACTTCCCCACTTGCTCTCCCGCTGGGCTGGGTGCTGGCCGAACGACGGATGTCTCGCCAGCGGGCCGTCGCGTCCGGGCGGCGACCTCGGAGACGTGGACCACAGGGGACACCGGGAGGGAGGGGGCCGTCGTCTTCAACCCCCGGGCTGCCAGGCCAGACCGAGGTCCTCGAGCACCCCGACGAGGGCGGTCGGTCGGTCGGTGATGATGCCGTCGACCCCGAGTGCGCACAGCTCACGCATCTCGTCCTCCTCCTCGATGGTCCACACGTGGACGGCCAGGCCCTGGTCGTGGGCGACCTCGACGAACCTGGCGTCGACCAAGACCATCTCGCCGAAGCGGACCGGAACCTGGAGCGCAACGTGGCGCACAGGGGCCGGGGTCTCACCGGCCTGCACGGCCTGGTAGAAGGCGGCCACGGCCACGGTGCCGGCCGACGTCGGGATCTCGGGTGCGAACGTGGCAAAGGACTCGGTCGCCGTGTCGAGGAACGAGGCCACCATCACATCGTCGACCCGGCCGAAACGACGGAGCAGAGCGGCCAGCGCCTCCTCGTAGGGGGCGACCACCGGGGCGGTCTGCTTGATATCGAGGTTGAGCACGACGCCAGGGAACCCCTCTAAGACCTCCTCCAACAAGGCGATGCCGAACCGGTGGTCACCTGGGGCCCGGCCCCGGAACGGGTACGCCTCGGGCTCGAGTCCGGGAGAGACGTCGGCACCGGGGGCCCACCAGTAGGCGTTGTCCAGCCGGGACAGCTCGTCCCAGGTCAGATCGGCGATGGCGCCGGTATGGTCGGTGGTCCGGTTGACGGTCGGGTCGTGGCCCACCACCAGTCGGCCGTCGCTCGTGGCGTGCACGTCGAGCTCGATCCCGGTGGCCCCGGCTCCGATGGCCGCCTCGATGGCATGGAGGGTGGAGGACGGGGCCTCCCAGGCGCCCCCCTGGTGGGCGTAGGCGATGACCCGGCGCTCCGTCCACGGGGACGGCCGGGCCACGTCGGCGGAGGGGGGCATGGAAGAACGGTAGCCTCTGCCCCGCCATGCTGGACCACATCTTCACCCAACTCGTCACCTCCCATCGGCACGCCTTCGAGACGGCCCTCCTGCAGCGCCAAGCCGTCGAGGAGCGCTTCCAGGTGGACGTCTTTTTGGGCGATGTGAGCTTCGAGACCTCCTACAGCCTCCCCGGCGAGGAGCGTCCGGCCCGGATCCGGGTCGACACCAGCCTCGACTGGCCGACGTGGAGCCAGACCTCGTACCGCAGCTGGGCCATCGGCGAGGAGCCGGACGAACTTCCCGAGGTCCTGGTCGAGATCGCCTTCCGGGTCCAGGGCCTTGACGGGGTCCCCGAGATCGGCCCGCTCCTGGCCGTCCTGCCCGACCACCTCGACGTCCTGGGCGACGATCCCCTGGTCCGAGGTTCGACCACGGTGGAGCAACTCCTCTTCGAAGGGGTCAACGATCCCGAGTGCGCTGTCGAGGTGTCCTATGAGGGCTCGTGCCAGCTGGACGAGGCCGTCCTCGACGATCCGACCGGCCTCGACGACGCCCTGGCCCCGCTCGGCCGGTCGGTGGCCTCGGTCCTGGTGCGGATCGGGGACCTGCCCTTCTCCTTCCGACCCACGCCGACACCTCCCGCCTGAGGGCCGGACCGGTCGGTCCGGGCCGACGGCCAAGTCAGCTGAACAGGCCGGCCTCGACGGCGAGGGCCCGCAGATTGGCCAGGGGACGGGCTCCGACGTGGGAGATGACCTCGGCCGCGCACACCCCACCGAGCCGGGCCGAGTCCTCCGGTGAGAGACCGTTGGTGATCCCGTAGAGGAAGCCGGCGGCGAACAAGTCACCGGCGCCGGTGGTGTCGACGACCCGTTCGACCGGCGCGGCCGGCACGGTGATCGGCCCCGAGGCGGCGACCACCACGCATCCGGCCGCTCCCCGGGTGATGACGGCCAGCACCCCGGTCTCGGTCACCGCTTCGACGGCGGCATCGAAGTCGGGGGACCCGAAGAGCATCATGAGCTCGTCCTCGTTGGCGAACAGCATCTCGAGATCCCCGGTGAGCAGCTCCAAGAACTCGTTGCGGTGGTGCTCGACACAGAACGGGTCCGACACGGTGAGGGCGACGGCGGCATCGCTCCGGTGGGCGATGTCGATGGCCCGGCGCATGGCCGCCTTGGCCGACGGCTGCTCCCAGAGATACCCCTCGAGGTAGACCACCTGGGCCGACCTGAGGTGGTCCTGGTGCAGGTCGCTCTCCCCGAAGTCCCCCGACACCCCGAGGTGGGTGGCCATGGTCCGCTCAGCGTCCTCGGTCATGAGAACCAGGCAGTGGCCGGTGACCGCTTCACCGGGAACGGCCCGAACCGGCTTCGGGTCGAAGGCCACCCCAATGGAGCGGATGTCGTGGGTGAACACCTGGCC
>DATCBL010000119.1:0-6103 GCA_036511875.1 Acidimicrobiales bacterium | reverse complement strand
GGGTACGACGAGTAGGAGGGCTTGTTGAGGGTGGCGCTGAAGTCGGACGGGCAGTCGGCCGAGGTGGTGATGGCACTGGGCGCAGTGTTGCCCGAGCCTCCGGTCGGCGCCGGTTTGGTGGTGGTCGACGATGCCGATGTGGTCGAGGTGGAGGCGGTCGACTTCTTCCCCGGCTTGAAGATCAGATAGGAGAGGCCGAACACCACCAGGGCCACGATGACGACGGTGATGATCCGGCGGGTCGACCGCTTCCGCTTCTGGATCTTCTGCTCGGCCTCCAGCCGGGCCTGGCGGCCGGCCTTCTGCCGCTGTCGCTTCTCGGTGGGCACGGGGGTTCAGGGTAGTCGGTCCCACCTGGGCCCTCGGCGTCGCCCGCCGGCGGCCCCGTCGGTCACCAGAACCGCTCCCTGTAGCCTTGACCACCATGTCTCTGGTGGTGCAGAAGTTCGGCGGGACCTCGGTGGCCGACGCCGATCGGATCCGGGCCGTCGCCGATCACGTGGCCCGGTCCCGTCGGGCCGGGGACGACGTGGTGGTGGTGGTCAGCGCCATGGGCCACACCACCGACGAGCTGGTCCGGCTGGCCGACGACGTGAGCTCGGTGCAACCCACCCGTGAGGTGGACATGCTCCTGAGCGCCGGGGAGCGGATCTCGATGTCCCTCCTGTGCATGGCCCTGGCCGAGCTCGGCGTCGAGGCCACCTCCTACACCGGCAGCCAGGCCGGGATCATCACCGACGCCGTGCACACCCGGGCCCGGATCGTGGAGATCAAGGCCGACCGGTTGCAGGCCACCCTGGCCGGCGGCGGGGTGCCGGTGGTGGCCGGGTTCCAGGGGATGTCGGTGGAGCGGGACGTGACCACCCTCGGCCGGGGCGGTTCCGACACCACCGCGGTGGCCCTGGCCGCGGTGCTGGACGCCGACGTGTGCGAGATCTACACCGACGTGCCCGGGGTGTTCAGTGCCGATCCCCGGATCGTGCCCGAGGCCCGCAAGCTGGCCCGGGTCAGCTACGAGGAGATGCTGGAGATGGCGGCCACCGGGGGCCGGGTGCTGATGCTGCGGTCGGTGGAGTTCGCCCGGAACCACAAGGTGTCCCTGCACGTGCGGTCCAGCTTCACCTGGGAGCCCGGCACATGGGTCGATGAGGAGGATGCAAGCATGGAGGACGCCATCGTCACCGCGGTGACCCACGACGTGACCGAGGCCAAGGTCACGGTCATCGGCGTGCCCGACCGGCCCGGTCTGGCCGCCCAGCTCTTCCGGGGCCTGGCCGATCGGCACGTCAACGTGGACATGATCGTCCAGAACACCTCGCTGCACGGCACCACCGACATCTCCTTCACCGTGCCCGGCTACGACCTGGCGGTGAGCACCGAGGTGTGCGAGGGGCTGGTCCCGCTCCTCGGGGCCTCCGGGGTGACCAGTGACAACGACGTGGCCCGGGTGTCCCTGGTGGGGGCGGGGATGAAGACCCACCCCGGGGTCACCGCCCTCACCTTCGAGACCCTGGCCGCCGCCGGCATCAACATCGAGATGATCTCCACGTCCTCGATCCGGATCTCCTGCATGATCCGGGCCGGGGCCGCCGAGGAGGCGGTCCGCGCCCTCCACGCCGCCTTCGAGCTGGCCTGAGCGCTCCCACCCGCGGCTCCCGGCATCGGTCGACCCGGGTTCCTCCCGACTCGGCGCTCTGGGTTCCCTGACCCCGATGGCGCCCTCGTAGACTGGTCCCATGCGAGTGGCTGTGGTGGGCGCGACCGGACAGGTCGGTTCCGTGATGCAGGCCGTCCTGGCCGAGCGGGACTTCCCCCTGGAGGAGCTGAGGCTGATGGCCTCGGCGCGCTCGGCCGGCCGCCGGCTCTCCTTCCGGGACACCCCCATCGAGGTGGAGGACGCGGCCACCGCCGATCTCGTCGGGGTGGACCTGGCCCTGTTCTCCAGCGGGGCCACCGCGTCGAGGGCCCTGGCCCCGCGTTTCGCCGCCGCCGGGGCCATCGTCATCGACAACTCCTCGGCATGGCGGATGGACCCCGAGGTGCCGTTGGTGGTGCCCGAGGTCAACGCCGCCGCCCTGGCCTCCATCGGGAAGGGCATCGTGGCCAATCCCAACTGCACGACCATGGTGGGCATGCCGGTGCTGAAGCCGCTCCACGACGCCGCGGGGCTCGAGGGCCTGGTGGTCTCCACCTACCAGGCGGTGTCCGGGTCCGGCCTCTCCGGGGTGGCCGAGCTCGAGGGACAGCTCCTGAAGACGGTGGACGGAGCGGGCGCCCTCACCTTCGACGGGGCGGCGGTGGACTATCCGGCCCCGGTCACCTTCCCCGACGTCATCGCCCACAACGTCATCCCGCTGGCCGGCTCACCGGTGGGCGACGGGAGCGGGGAGACCAACGAGGAGCAGAAGTTCCGGGACGAGAGCCGGAAGATCCTGTCCATCCCCGGGCTCGAGGTGTCCTGCACCTGTGTCCGGGTCCCGGTCTTCACCGGTCACTCCCTGTCCATCGTGGCCCGGTTCGGCCGGGCCATCGGCCCCGAGGAGGCGGTGGGCCTGCTGTCCGGCGCCCCCGGGGTGGAGCTCTCGGAGCTTCCGACGCCCCTGCACTCGGCGGGGAGGGACCCGTGCCTGGTGGGCCGGGTCAGGGCCGCGGGCGCCTCGGGCCGCCAGCTTGCCTTCTTCGTCAGCGGGGACAACCTCCGCAAGGGGGCCGCCCTCAACGCCGTCCAGATCGCCGAGACCCTGGTGGCCATGGGCCTGCTGGCCTGAACCGGGCCGCCGGGCCGAGCGGCCCTCAGTCGGTGAGGCCGGCGGAGGGGACCAGCACGGCCACCCGCTTGGCCAGGTTCACGGCGTGGTCGCCGAACCGCTCGTAGAAGCGGGCCACCATGGCCAGCTCCACCGCCACCGGCAGCGGCATGGTCCCGGCCACCACCTCGACGGTGAGGCTCACGTGGAGGTCGTCCATCTCGTCGTCGAGCGTGTCCACCTGGGAGGCGCTCATCGGGAGCCGCTCGGCGTAGGCGTCGGTGGTGGCCCGCCACATGTGGATGGCCACCTCGCCCATGCGCTCGACCAGTCCCCGGCTGCGGGCCGTCAGCTCGGAACCGAGGCCCCGGGCGGCCCGGCGGGCCACGTGCTCGGCGAGGTCGCCGTTGCGCTCCAGGTCGGGGAGCATGCGGATGACGGTGACGAGAAAGCGGAGGTCTTCGGGAGAGGTGATGCCCGACACGGTGAGCTGCTCCATCGTGAGCTGCTCGATGTCGCGGTAGAGGGTGTCGACCACCTCGTCTCGATCGGCCAGGACCTTGGCCGCTTCCCGATCCCCGGACAGCAGCGCGTCGGTGGCGCCGGCCACCGACTCGCCGACCAGGGCGAACAGCTGGAGGACCTTGCGGTCGATCTGTTCGAGGGCGTCATCCACCCAGCCACCGTACCCCCGCCGGGGCCGCCGATCCGCCGGCCGGGGCCGGGCCCCGGGGTCGGGTTTCCGATCCGACTACCCGCGGTCCGCCGTCCCGGGGGCACCGGGTTCCCCGGCCGTGCCGCGCTCGAGCTCGTCACCGACGATCACTCGGGGGCCCGAGCCCCACGACAGGTACCTCCAGGACCAGTTGATCAGCACGACGATCCGGTTGCGGAAGCCGATGAGATAGACGAGGTGCAGCCCGAGCCAGGCCAACCAGCCCAGCGTGCCCCGGACCACGAGGCCCCGGGGGAACTCGGTGATGGCCGCCCTCCGGCCGATGGTGGCCATGATGCCCTTGTCGGTGTAGCGGAAGGGCTGGGTCGGGCGCTGCTGGACCCGGTTGACGATCTGGCGGGCCGCGTGCTTCCCCGACTGGATGGCCACCTGGGCCAGCTGGGGGCACGTCTCGGCCGGATCACGGGCGCCCGGCCCCCACGGGACGGCCGCCGCGTCCCCGATGGCAAAGGCGTCACTCCGGCCCCGGATGGCCAGGTCGGGCTCGACCACCAGCCGCCCGTTGGGGCCGGTCTCCCCCCCGAAGCGCGCCGCCACCGTGCCCTCGACGGTGACCCCACCGGCCCACACCACGGTCCGGGTGGGAATCCTCGAGCCGTCGTCCAGCTCGACACAGGAGCCGTCGATCGACCGGACCATGTGACCGAGCTTCAGCTGGACGCCCCGGCGCTCGAGGGTGCGGGCGGCATAGGCGGCCGCCGACGGCTCGAAGGGGGTCAGCAGCCGGTCGAGCCCGTCGACCAGGATGATCCGGCCCGAGGACCGGGCGAAGTCGAACCCGTCGTGGCGCACGGCGACGTCCAGCAGCTCGGCCAGCGCTCCCGCCACCTCCACCCCGGTGGGGCCCCCGCCCACCACCACGAAGGTCAGCAGCCCCTTGGTGGTGGCGTCCGGGTCGGTGTCGGCGTCCTCCAGCCGGCGCAGGACGTGGTCCCGCAGCGTCCGGGCGTCGTTCAGCGTGTAGAGGGGGAAGGTGAACTCCGACGCCCCTGGGATACCGAAGAAGCGGGCGGTGGCCCCGCTGGCCACGATCACCGAGTCGAAGGGCACCGGGCTGGCGTCCTCCATGGTGACCAGGTGGTGCTCCCAATCGACCCCGGTCACCCGGCCGAAGCGGAAGGAGACGTTCCGACTCCGGCCGAAGATGGCCCGGACCGGGTAGGCCACGTCCCCGGCCTCGAGGCCGGCCGTGGCCACCTCATAGAGGAGCGGCTGGAAGGTGTGGAAGTTCCTCTGGTCGATGATGGTCACGTCGACCGGCTCGTTGACCAGGGTCCGTGCCGTCGAGAGGCCACCGAATCCGGCCCCCACGATCACCACCCGGTGCATCCCCCCATGCTGGCACAGCCGGTCGGGCCGGCCCCAGCCCGCCGGGCGTCCCCCTCCGTTGGTACACCCCCTCGGTACGCTGGCCCGGTGGCCCGTCACGGCCCCGAGGAGGATTGGTCATGATCACCGGACTCATCGTCGGACTTGTCGCAGGCACCGCCTTAGGGGTGGTGGTCGGTTTGCTGCTGCGCGCCAACCACGTGGCGGCGGCGAGGACCGCGGAGGCCCGCCTGGCCGACGTGACCGCTCGCAACCAGGCCCTGACCACCGAGGTCCAAGAGGTCCGGGACCAGCTGGCCGACGAGCATCGGCGGGCCATGGCCCTGCAGGGGGAGATGGCCCGCCTCGCCACCGAGCTCGAGCACGAGCGGCAGGCCACCTCCGAGCGGGCCCAGGCCTTCGAGGAGACCCGGCGGCAGCTCACCGGAGAGTTCTCCCGACTCTCGACCCTGGCCCTCCAGCAGAACAACGAGCAGTTCCTCCAGCTGGCCGACACCAAGTTGAACGAGACCCGGCAGGCCGCCGAGGGGGATCTGGCCAAGCGGCAGGTGGCGATCGAGCAGCTGCTCAAGCCGATCGGCGAGCAGCTGGGAAAGTACGAGGTGGGGATGCAGCGCCTCGAGGTCGAGCGCCAGAAGGCCTACTCCACCCTCACCGAGCAGATGCGGACGCTGTCGATCTCCCACGACCAACTGCAGAAGGAGACCCGCAACCTGGTCACCGCGCTCCGGTCGCCCCAGACCCGGGGGAGATGGGGGGAGCTGCAGCTCCGGCGGGTGGTGGAGATGGCCGGCATGCTCGAGCACTGCGACTTCGACGAGCAGGTCACGTCCGACGCCGACAGCGGCCGGATGCGTCCCGACATGGTGGTCCACCTTCCGGGGGGGAAGAACGTCGCCGTCGACGCCAAGGTGCCCATGCAGGCGTTCCTCGACGCCAACGAGGCCGACGACGAGTCGCTCCGACGGACCCACCTGGCCAGCCACGGCCGGCAGATGAAAGCCCACGTCGACGCCCTGTCCAAGAAGGAGTACTGGAAGCGGGTGGATCCATCGCCCGAGTTCGTGGTGGCCTTCATCCCCGGTGACCCGTTGCTCACCGCGGCGCTCGAGCACGAGCCGGGCCTGATGGAGTACGCGGTGGCCAACCATGTGCTGTTGGCCACGCCCACCTCGCTCATCGCCCTCCTCCGGGCGGTGGCCTACGGATGGCAGCAGGACGCGCTGGCCGAGAACGCCCGCGAGGTCCAACTGCTCGGGGCCCAGCTCTACGAGCGCCTGGCCATGCTGGG
>DATCBL010000118.1:0-3826 GCA_036511875.1 Acidimicrobiales bacterium | reverse complement strand
CGGGGGAGCCGCCCGCTCAGGAAGCCGGGGCGACCAGCGCGTCGATGCGGTCCAGGGTTCGGTCGATATTGGCCCTGGTGGCCTCGGCCACCTTGCGGTGGCGGAGGAACAGCCGCTGATGGTCCTGGGAGATGTCCCAGCACTCACGGACCAGGGTCCCGCCTCCGACCGGCTCGAGCTGGTAGCGCCAGATGCGGCCGCCGAGCAGGTGGCCCCACCGCCCGGCCAGCCGGGACTGCCAGGCGATCCGCCGGCTCTCCTCGAACTCGATGACGGTGTTGACCATCGAGTACCCCACGCCCATGTGCATGGACATGCCGAAGGTGGCTCCGAGGGACAGGCGTTCGGGGGTCTCGGACGTCACTCCCCGCAGCTGGCCCGAGCCGTCGAGGTCGAGATGCCGGGAGGCGTCGGCGAGCAGGTCGAAGATGGCTTCGGGCGGAGCGGCGATGACCCGCTCGGCCGAGACGACGTGGGCGTCCAAGGGTTCCTGCTCTCTCGTGCTCTGGTACCGGGTGGGTTGCTCGACGAGGCCGTGGATCAGAGCCCGGGGCTCGACTGCATGATCCCGCCGTCGGCGAAGATGGTGGTGGCGGTGATGTAACTGGCTCCGTCGCCGGCCAGGAAGGCCACCACGTTGGCGATCTCCTCGGGTTCGGCCACCCGGCCGATGGGGATGGAGGAGTTGAGCTTGGCCAACTGGGCGGGATCGGCCACGGTGGCGGCGTTGATGGGCGTGTTGACGGCCCCGGGCCCGACCCCGACCACCAGGATGTCGTGGGGGGCGAGCTCGACCCCGGCGGTCCGGGTCAGCATGCGCATCCCGCCCTTGGACAGGCAGTAGGCGGTGTTGCCGGGCATGGGCCAGTCCTCGTGCACCGAGGTCATGTTGATGATCCGACCGCCGTGGCCCTGGGCGATCATCTGCTTGGCCGCCAGCTGGGTCCCGAAGAAGGCGCTCTTCAGGTTGATGTCCAGCACCTTGGCATACTGCTCCTCGGTGGTGTCGAGCACCGAGGTGCGGGTCTCGACGCCGGCATTGTTGACCATCACGTCCAGCCGGCCGAAGGTGGAGACCGCCGTCTCCACCAGGGTGGTCAGGTCGGCCACCTTGCTCACGTCGGCCTTCACGCCGACCACCTGATCGCCGAGGCTCTTCACCTGGCGCTCGAGATCGAGCTCGGCTGACTCGTCGGCGATGTAGTCGATGACGATGTTAGCCCCCTGCCCGGCCAGGGCCAGCACGACGGCCTTGCCGATTCCGGTGTTGCCACCGGTCACGATGGCCACTTTTCCTTGCAGGGTCATGTCGCTCCTCTGGTGCGCCGGGTCATGTCGCTCCTCTCGTGCCGAGTTCACCGGATCCTAACGGTCAGCCCGGCCGGTGGCCGGGGGAGATCGTGGCCGGAAGCGCGGCGACCGGGGGGAATCGGTGACCGGGCCGTGCCGGTGGCATCATCGGGGGCGTGGCCCGACCCTCGATGAGCGATGCGGCGGCCCAACTGAGTGCGCGGGACCCGGTGCTGGCGGCGCTGGTGGCGCGTCACGGCCCCCCGCCCCTCCGGCGCCCGGTCCGGTCCGACCGACGGTTCGAGTCGCTGGTCGAGACCATCGTCTACCAACAGCTGGCCGGCCGGGCCGCCGCCACCATCCACGGTCGTCTCCTGGAGGCGCTGGACGGTTCGGTCACCCCCGAGGCGGTGCTGGCCGCCCCCGATGAGCTGCTGGCCTCGGCCGGCCTCAGTCGGGCCAAGGCGGCATCGATCCGGGACCTCGCCGACCAGGTCTCGAGCGGGGCCGTGGCCCTCGAACAGATCGGACGGCTCTCCGACCAGGAGGTGGTGGACCACCTGACCCGGGTACGCGGCATCGGCCCCTGGACGGCCCAGATGTTCTTGCTGGCGACCTTGGGCCGACTCGACGTCTGGCCCACCGGCGACTACGGCGTCCGGGCCGGCTTCGCCCGGGCCTGGGGCCTGCCGCAGATCCCGACGCCGAACCAGCTCTCCGAGCTGGGTGAGCCCTTCCGCCCCTACCGCAGCCTGGTGGCCTGGTACTGCTGGCGGGCGGTCGACCAGGACCCGCCCCCCGGCTGAGGAGCGTCGGCCCGACACCGGTCCCGCCGGCGGCCCACTCAGCTGGCGGTGTCCGCCCGGCGCCAGCCCCGCTCGAAGGGGAGCCTCCAGGCGTTGGGCTCGATGAGCTGGTGGATGCCGGCCGGTCCCCACGACCCCGGGGCGTAGAACTCGACGTCGGGCGGGTGCTCCAGCAGCGGCGCCGAGACCTCCCACAGGCGCTCGATGTCCTCGGCCGCGGTGAACAGGGTGTGGTCGCCGCTCATGGCGTCGTGGATCAGCCGCTCGTAGGCCTCGAGCACGTCGGTCTCGTGCTCGGTCTCGTGCAGGGCGAACTGCAGGCTGAGCTTGTCCAATTGCATGCCCGGCCCGGGCCGCTTGCCGTAGAAGGAGAGGGACAGCTTGGACGAGTCGGCCAGGTCGAATGTCAGGTGATCGGGCCCGTGGGCGCCGATGCCCGAGTCGGCCGGGAACATGCTCTTCGGCGGCTCGCGGAAGGCGATCGAGATGATGCGCCCCCCTTCGGCCATGTGCTTGCCGGTGCGCAGGTAGAAGGGGACCCCGGCCCAGCGCCAGTTGTCGATCTCGCACTTGAGGGCGATGAAGGTCTCGGTCTGGGAGTCCTCGGCCACACCGGGGATGGACCGGTAGCCCTCGTACTGGCCCCGGACCACCTGGGTCACGTCGAGGGGGCGCACCGACCGGAAGACCTTGTTCTTCTCCTCGCTGATCGAGCGGGGCTCGAGCGCGGTGGGCGGCTCCATGGCCATGAACGCCAGGACCTGGAAGAGGTGGGTGACCACCATGTCCCGGAACGCCCCGGTGCCCTCGTAGAAGCTGGCCCGGGCGTCGACCGCCAGGGTCTCGGGCACGTCGATCTGCACGTGGTCGATGTGGTTGCGGTTCCAGATGGGCTCGAACAGGCCATTGGCGAACCGGAAGGCCAGGATGTTCTGGGCCGCCTCCTTCCCGAGGAAGTGGTCGATCCGGTACACCTGGTCGGGGGAGAAGACCGCGTGCACGGCGTCGTTGAGCACCTTGGCCGAGTCGAGGTTGGTGCCGAAGGGCTTCTCCATGATGATCCGGGAGCGCTCGACCAGGTCGGCCTCGTCCAGGGTGGTCACCACGGCGTGGGCCGCCGAGGGGGGGATGCTCAGGTAGTGAAGGCGCCGGGCCTGGCCCGGGAGCCGTGACTCGGCCCGACCGACCGCCTCGGACAGGGTGCCCGGGCCGTGGGCCTGGGACACGTAGTGGAGCCGGGCCTCGAACACGGGCCAGTGGTCGTCCACGATGTCGTGGCGGGCGAACTCGCGGCAGGCACCGAGGGCGAACCGGTGGAACTCGGGCTCGTCCAGCTCCTCGAGCGAGGTGCCGATGATCCGGTACTCGGGCAGCAGGCCGGAATGGGACAGGCGGAGCAGGCCCGGGAGCAGCTTGCGGCGGGCCAGGTCGCCGGTGGCCCCGAACAGCACGATCACGTGGGGCTGGAGGGCCTCGGCCTCGGCCAGGACGGGGTCGGGGAGCTCGGGGTCGCGGGTGACGAAGAGCTGGGTCTCGGCCGCGTTGCATCGGTGGTCGACCATCATGGGACGGTTCATGGGGGACACTCCTCCGGGTAGCCCAACGGGAACCTACCCGTCTCAGGTTTCCGGTTCGTGTCGGGCCGGCAAGCTGCACGTGAACGCCCCTGGGGCCGGTGGAGGGCGCCGACCGGCCGGAGCGACCCGGCGGCCCCTCAGGTCGGCAGGCCG
>DATCBL010000117.1:0-3109 GCA_036511875.1 Acidimicrobiales bacterium | reverse complement strand
CGCATCGTGCTGGAGGCCCTCGGGGTCACCCTGTCCAAACGGGCCCGGGCCCGGGCCCTGCAGCTGCCGGCCTGGAACGAGGCCCTCGGGCTGCCCCGGCCCTGGGACCAGCAGTGGTCGCTGCGCATCCAGCAGATCCTGGCCTTCGAGTCCGACCTCTTGGAGTACGGCGACATCTTCGACGGGTCGGTGGTCATCGAGAAGAAGACGGCCGAGGTGGCCGAGGCCTCGTGGGCCGAGCTGGACGACGTCCTGGCCCTGGGCGGGGCGTTCGAGGCCATCGACGAGCTCAAGTCCCGGCTGGTGCGCAGCCAGGCCGACCGGGTGCGCCGGATCGAGACCGGCGAGCTCCAGGTCGTCGGGGTCAACTCGTTCACCGAGACCGCCGAGTCCCCCCTCTCCCCCGGAGGCCCCGAGCCGGGCGGCTCCGGGGGCTCGACGGCCGGCTCCGTCCTGCGGGTCGACCCCGCCGTGGAGTCCGAGCTGCGCGCCGACGTGGAGGCGTGGCGGTCGGCCCGGGACGGCCAGGCCGTGCGCCGCGCCCTCGACGGGCTGCGCAAGGCCGCCGAGGGCACCGAGAACATCATGCCGGCCACCATCGCCCTGGCCCACGCCGGCGGCACCACCGGTGAATGGGCCGGCGCCCTGCGGGAGGTGTTCGGCGAGTACCGGGCCCCCACCGGGGTCGGGGGCGGGGTCGGGCACCGGGGCACCGAGTTCCGCTCGGTGCTGTCCCGCTCGAAGGCCCTGGCCGCCCGCACCGGCGGCCCCCCCAAGCTGCTAGTGGCCAAGCCGGGCCTCGACGGGCACTCCAACGGGGCCGAGCAGATCGCCGTGGCCGCCCGCGACGCCGGGTTCGAGGTGGTCTACCAGGGCATCCGGCTGTCCCCGGCCGAGATCGCCGCCGCCGCCCGCGACGAGGACGTCGACGTGGTGGGCATCTCCATCCTGTCCGGCAGCCATCTGGAGCTGGTCCCCGAGGTCGTCGACCGGCTCCGGGCCGCCGGGGTGGACGCGCCGGTGGTGGTGGGCGGGATCATCCCTCCCGAGGACGCCGAGATCCTGGTGGGCAAGGGGGTGGCCCGGGTGTACACCCCGAAGGACTTCGAGATCGGACGGATCATGGACGACCTGGTGGAGCTGGCCGAGGCCCACCGGGCCGGACTGGTGGCCTAGGGGCGGGAGCGGCGGCCGGGCCGGCCTCCACCCGTCGACGGCGGCCACCGGATAGGTTCCCGGAGTGTCCCCCCGTCGCCACCCCATGGCCGGCATCCTGTCCGGCCCCATCGACGCCCCTCCCGAGGACCGCCTGGCCAAGGTGTACCCCAAGGTCGAGGCGGTGGCCGGCCTTACCCTGACCCACCGGGCCAGCGGGTTCAGCGGCTCCCTGGTCCGCCTGGAGGGTGGCGGCGCCGAGATCCGGGGGCGGACCGGGCTGGAGCGGGTCTTCCGGCTGGCCCCGGGGGCGTTCTCGGTCGACGGACGGGCCGTCTCCCTGGTGCGCCCGGCCGCCGGAGCCGAGCGGCCGGCGGCCGTCACCGCCTCGGGGTCGGTGGCCGTGGCCGGCACCTCGGCCCGGGTGGCCCGGGCCGGGCGCCTCTGGGTCGAGGGCGTCCACGACGCCGAGCTGGTCGAGCGGGTGTGGGGCGACGACCTGCGGGTCGAGGGGGTGGTGGTCGAGCGCCTGGACGGCATCGACCAGCTGGCCGCGGCCGTCCGTGCCTTCCGGCCCGGCCCGGCCCGAAAGCTCGGGGTGCTGGTCGACCACCTGGTCCCCGGGAGCAAGGAGTCGCGCCTGGCCTCCGACCTCCGCCACCCCCAGGTGCTGGTCACCGGCACCCCGTTCGTGGACGTCTGGGAGGCGGTCAAGCCCTCGGTGCTGGGCATCGAGGGCTGGCCCCGGATCCCCATGGGCCGGGACTGGAAGACCGGGGTGTGCCAGGAGCTCGGGTTCGGCGACCCCCCGACCACCTGGAGGCGGATCCTCTCCTCGGTCCGGTCCTACGCCGACCTCGAGCCGGCCCTGGTGGGAGCGGTGGAGCGGCTGATCGACTTCGTGACCGACCCGACCTGAACTTCCGGGGAGGAGGTCCTCAGCCCCCGGCCAGCGGACGGTCGCGCCGGGTGGTGGCCGGCCGCGACCACCACCGGCCGCTGAACCGCCACGCCGGGGGGCGGCCCGTCTCCACGGCCAGCACCACCCGGGGGCGGGGCCAGGCCTGATCGACGGCGGCGGCCAGCACGGCCAGCACCTCGGGGTCGATCGCCGGGCGTTGGGCGATCCCGGGGAGGACCGGGGGGCCGGCGCTCACAGCGGCATGTTCCCGTGCTTGCGCTTGGGCAGGTCCTCCCGCTTCGACACCAGCAGGGCCAGGCTCCTGACCAGCACCCGACGCGTCTCGGCCGGGTCGATCACGTCGTCGACGTACCCCCGCTCGGCGGCGGCATACGGATTGGCGTACCGCTCGGTGTACTCCTCCACCAGCTCCTTGCGCCGGCCGACCGGGTCGGCCGCCTCGGCCAGGTCCCGGCGGTAGACGATCTCGACGGCGCCCTCGGGGCCCATCACCGCCAGCTCGGCCGACGGCCAGGCGTAGGCCAGGTCGGCCCCGATGGACTTGGAGTTCATGACCACGTAGGCCCCGCCGTAGGCCTTCCGGGTGATGATCTGCACCCGGGGCACCGTCGACTCGCAGTAGGCGTAGAGCAGCTTGGCCCCGTGGCGGATGATGCCCCCGTACTCCTGGTCGGTCCCGGGCATGAACCCCGGGACGTCCACGAAGGTGATGAGGGGGATGTTGAAGGCGTCGCAGGTGCGGACGAAGCGGGCGCCCTTCTCCGAGGCGTCGATGTTGAGCACGCCGGCCAGCATCTGGGGCTGGTTGCCCACGATGCCCACGGCCCGGCCGTCGATGCGGGCGAACCCGCACACCAGGTTCATGGCCCAGTGGTGGTTGACCTCGAAGAACTCGCCGTCGTCGACGACCCCCTCGATGACCTTCTTCATGTCGTAGGGCTGATTGGGCGAGGCCGGCATCAGGTCGGCCAGCTCGGGGGTGAGCCGTTCGGGATCGTCGCCCGAGACCACCAGGGGCGCCTCCTCGAGGTT
>DATCBL010000116.1:0-4626 GCA_036511875.1 Acidimicrobiales bacterium | reverse complement strand
CCGTCGACGGTCACGTCGGCCAGCTGACGGCCGAAGCGGTCGAACCGGTAGCCCACGTGGACCACCTCGTCCCCGTGGGTGTAGGCCACCTCCTGGAGGGCCGAGGCGTTGTTCCGGAATCCCGAGGGGACCGACGGCTGCACGGCGGCGCCGACCCTCCTCTCCGCCTGGGCGGCCAAGGCGGCGGCCAGGGCGTGCCGGCGCACCCCTTCCGGCCCGGTCAACGGGGTGGCCAGGACCTTCAGCCCGTGCCGGTCGAAGAAGCCGGTGTCGGTCTCTCCGGCCACGAAGGCCGGGTGCCGCAGGGTGCGGACCAGCAGGTCGCGGTTGGTGGTGACCCCGTGGATGCGGGCGCGGGCCAGGGTGGTGGCCAGGGCGGCGTTGGCCTCGGCCCGGGTGGGGCCGTGGACGATGATCTTGGCCAGCATGGGGTCGTAGTGGGGGCTGACCACGCTGCCCGACTCCACGCCGCTGTCGACCCGCACCACGCTGTCGAGCTGGACGGTGCTGTCGATCGGCACCGAGCGGTCCAGCTGTTCGGTGACCGACCCGCCCACTTCGAATCGGTGGAGGGTGCCGGTGGAGGGGAGCCACCCCTGGGCCGGGTCCTCGGCGTAGAGGCGGGCCTCGATGGCGTGGCCCTGCGGCCCGGCGGCCACCGCGTCGAGGACCTCGTCGGGCAACGGGGCGCCACTGGCCACCAGCAGTTGGAGGCGGACCAGGTCGAGCCCGGTGATGGCCTCGGTCACCGGGTGCTCCACCTGCAGCCGGGTGTTCATCTCGAGGAAGTACGGGTCGCCCTGGCCGTCGAGGACGAACTCCACCGTCCCGGCGTTCACGTAGCCCACCGCCTCGGCGGCGGCCACCGCCGCGTCGACCAGCCGGGCCCGGAGGGCCGGGGTGACGGCCGGGGAGGGCGCCTCCTCGATGATCTTCTGGTGCCGCCGCTGGATGCTGCACTCCCGCTCGAACAGGGCCACGGTGTGGCCGTGGGTGTCGGCCAGCACCTGGACCTCGATGTGGCGCGGGTCCCGCACGTAGCGCTCCAGGAACACCGTGCCGTCGCCGAAGGCCGCCTCGGCCTCTCGGCTGGCGCTGGCCACCGCCTCCCGCAGGCTGACCGGCCCGCCCACGATGCGCATGCCCCGGCCGCCCCCGCCGGCCGACGCCTTGACCAGCAGCGGCCAGCCCAGGGCCTCCACCGCGTCGTCCTCGGGGAGTTCCTCACCCTCGAGGGTGAGGGAGGGGAGGGTGGGCACCCCCGCACCCCGCATGAGCTCCTTCGACCCGACCTTGGAGCCCATGGCGTCGATGGCCGCCGGCGGAGGGCCGACCCAGAGGAACCCGGCCCCCGCCACCACCCGGGCGAAGTCCCCCGACTCCGACAAGAAGCCGTAGCCGGGGTGGATGGCGTCGGCCCCGGCCCGGGAGGCGGCGTCGAGGATGAGGGCGGAGCGCAGGTAGGTGTCGGCCGGGGCGTCACCGGGCAGCCGCACCGCCAGGTCGGCCTCGTGGACGTGGGGGCTGTCGGCGTCGGCGTCGGAGTACACGGCCGCCGTGGCCATCCCCATGGACCGGGCCGTCCGCATGATCCGTCGGGCGATCTCGCCGCGATTGGCGACCAGCAGGGTGTGGATGGGCGTCACGGGGAACAGGGGAGCGCTCACGGGGTCGGTCTCACATCCGAAAGACGCCGTAGCCGCGCGTCCCGGTGATGGGTTGGTTGTCGATGACCGACAGACACATCCCGAGCACGGTCCGGGTGTCCCGCGGGTCGATGATGCCGTCGTCGTAGAGCCGACCAGAGAGGAAGAGCGGCATGGACTCCGCCTCGATCTGGGCCTCCACCATCTCCCGCATGGCCGCGTCGGCCTCCTCGTCGAAGGGGACGCCCTTGGCCGCCGCCGACTGGCGGCTCACGATGGACAGCACCCCGGCCAACTGGGCCGGTCCCATGACCGCGGAGCGGGCGTTGGGCCAGGAGAAGAGGAACCGGGGCTCGTAGGCCCGCCCGCACATCCCGTAGTTGCCGGCCCCGTAGGAGGCGCCGATGTTGAGGGTGAGGTGGGGGACCGAGGAGTTGGACACGGCGTTGATCATCATGGCTCCGTGCTTGATGATCCCGGCCTGCTCGTACTCCCTGCCCACCATGTAGCCCGTGGTGTTCTGGAGGAACACCAGCGGCACGTCGATCTGGTTGGCCAGCTGGATGAATTGGGTGGCCTTGTGGGACTCCTCGGAGAACAGGACGCCCCGGTGGTTGGCCAGCACCCCCACCGGGTAGCCGTGGATGGAGGCCCATCCGGTGACCAGGCTGGACCCGTAGAGCGGCTTGAACTCGTCGAACCTGGAGCCGTCGACCACCCGGGCCAGGACCTCGCGGGGATCGAAGGGCACCTTGGGATCGGCCGAGGCGATGCCCAGCAGCTCACCCGGGTCGTGGATGGGCTCGTCGGCCGGTTGGCTCGGGCCCGCGCCCCGCTTGACGTGGTTGAGCCGGCTCACGATCTGGCGCCCGAGACGGATGGCGTCGAGCTCGTCGGTGGCCAGATAGTCGGCCAGACCCGACACCCGGGCGTGCATGGACGCCCCGCCCAGCTCCTCGTCGGTCGACTCCTCGCCGGTGGCCATCTTCACCAGCGGCGGACCGCCGAGGAAGACCTTGGACCGTTGCTCGATCATCACGATGTAGTCGCTCATGCCCGGGACGTAGGCGCCGCCGGCGGTGGAGTTGCCGAACACCAGGGAGATGGTCGGCACCGCCGCCGCCGAGCTGCGGGTCAGGTCGCGGAACGCCCGACCCCCGGGGATGAACAGCTCGGCCTGGGCCGGAAGGTCGGCACCGCCCGACTCCACCAGGTTGATGACCGGCAGGAGGTTCTGGAGGGCGATCGCCGAGGCCCGGGCGCCCTTGCGGAAGGAGAAGGGGTTCATGGCCCCCCCTCGCACCGTGGGGTCGTGGGCACTGATCAGGCACTCGACCCCTTCCACCACTCCGATCCCGGTGGTGACCGACGCCCCGACTTGGTACTCGGTGCCCCAGGCGGCCAGGGCACAGACCTCGAGGAAGGCGGTGTCGCGGTCGAGGAGGAGCTCGATGCGCTCCCGGGCCAGCAGCTTGCCCCGCTCGCGGTGTCGGGCCACATAGCGTTCCCCGCCGCCGGCCCGGGCCGCGGCCAACTGCTCGTCCACCGCCCCGACCGCCTCGGTCAGGGCGCGGGCGTTGGCCCGGAAGGTGTCCGAGTTCGGGTCGATGGTGGTGGCGAGGACGGGCATGGTCAGGGTGCGAGTGAGGCTTCCGGGCTGAGCTGGCGCTCCGTGGGTCCTTCGTCGGGCATGGTAGGTGCTGGTCGGGGCGGTGGCGGCGGCCGGGTCGCATTGCCCGGTCCGACGTGGGAAGAATAGGCCCATGACCTGTGCACCGCGTCACGGAAGGCGCCGAGCTCGGCGGCCCATCGAGCGCGGGGGCCGTTCATGGTGATCCGGACCTACCCGCAGGTGCCTCTGGACGACCCCGACGAGCGGGACGGCCGGTCGTCGAGCCAGGCCGGCGAATCGACCGCGCCGGCCGTCCGGTCCCGTCGGGCCGTACCGGGCCGGCAGTTGTCGGCGGTGGTGCTGGCCGCCGGGGAGGGGACCCGCATGCGCTCGGCCCGTCCGAAGCCCCTCCATCGCCTGTGCGGTCGGCCCATGGTGCTCCATGTGCTCGACGCCCTGGCCCAGGTGGCGGTGACCAGGGTGGTGGTGGTGGTCGGGCACCGGGCCGAGTGGGTGACCAAGACCCTGATCGAGCACGCCCCGTCGGGCATGGCCATCGAGTTCGTCGAGCAGGAGGAGCAGCGGGGCACCGGCGACGCCATGGCGGTGGCCCTCACCGGTCTCCCCGATGACGACGGGGCCGACGAAGGTGACGTGGTGGTGCTCCCCGGCGACACCCCCCTGCTCCGGCCGCCCACGTTGGCGGCCCTGGTCCGTCAGCACCGGGCCTCGGATGCCGCGGCCACCCTTCTGACCACGGAGCTGGACGACCCCACCGGGTACGGGCGGGTGGTCCGGGGCCGGGACAATCTGGTGGCCCGGGTGGTGGAGCACGTCGATGCCACCGACGAGGAGCTCGAGGTGCGCGAGGTCAACACCTCGATCTACTGCTTCCGCCGGGGCGTGCTGGCTCCCTCGCTGCGCCGTCTGAGCCCGGCCAACGCCCAGGGCGAGTACTACCTCACCGACGTGGTCGGCGTGCTCTACGAGGCGGGCCACAAGGTCGGCTCGGTGGTGGTCGAGGACACCATGGAGGTGGCCGGGGTCAACGACCGGGCCCAGCTGGCCGTGGCCGAGGCCGAGCTCCGCGACCGGATCAACGAGCGGTGGATGCGTTCGGGCGTGACCATGTGGGACCCGGAGCGGACCTACATCGACGTGGACGTGGTGGTGGAGCCGGACGTGGTGCTGCTTCCCGGGGTCATCCTGCAGGGCTCCTGTGTGATCGGCAGCCACGCCGAGATCGGCCCCGATGCCCACCTGGTGGACACCCGGGTCGGCGAGGGGGCGGTGGTGGCCTCGAGCGTCTGTCGCCGCTCGGTCATCGGGCCCGATGCCCGGGTCGGGCCGTTCGCCGTGCTGGACGAG
>DATCBL010000115.1:0-3570 GCA_036511875.1 Acidimicrobiales bacterium | reverse complement strand
GGCGGGACCGGGGGGTGGCCCGCCGACTGATGGCGGTGCGGGACAACGAGACCGGTGCCGGGGCCATGGGCATACCCCTGGCCCGGTCCAAGCTGCTGGCCTTCGCCCTGTCCGGCTTCATCGCCGGGTATGCCGGCGTCTGTCTGGCCTTCGCCACCGAGCGGTTCTCGACGGCGACCTTCGACCCCACCTTCTCCATCCTGGTCGCGTCGATGGTGGTCATCGGGGGGCTCGGGACCATCGATGGGGCGGTGCTGGGAGCGATCTACCTGGTTGGCCTCCCGGCCATCTTCGGGACCGACCCGACCATCCAGTTCCTCACCAGCGGTCTCGGGCTGCTGGCCTTCATCCTCTACCTCCCCGGCGGGCTCGCCGAGCTCCTCCACCGGTTCGGCGACCTGGTGACCCTGGGCATCGAGAAGCTGGGCGAGCGCCGTGCCACCCCGCCCCCGCCCGATCGACCCGAGCCGGCGCCCGGGTCGCTGGTCAGCGAGGTGGTGGGATGACCAGCACCGCCGCCGCTCTCGATGCCGGGGCCGGTGCCCGCGGCCCCGCCCGCCTGGACCTCGAGGGCGTGCAGGTGTCCTTCGGCGGGGTGCGGGCGGTCGACGGCGCCGACCTGTCCGCCGAGCCCGGTGCCATCGTCGGGCTGATCGGGCCCAACGGATCGGGCAAGACGACCATGTTGGACGTCATCTCCGGGCTGGTCACCCCCCGGGCGGGTTCGGTGCGGCTGGACGGCGAGAGCCTCATCGAGTATCTGCCCGAGGAGCGGGCGGCCCTCGGCATCGTGCGCTCGTTCCAGGACTGCCGGCTCTTCCCCGAGCTCAGAGTGGAAGAGGTGCTGTTGTTGACCCAGGACGCTCGGCGGCCGGTCGGCGTCGTCTCCTCCACCCTCCAGATGCCCTGGGCCCGGCGAGCCGAGCGGACCAAGCGCGAGGCGGTCGACCAGGTGGTCCACGCCTTCGGGATCGATCGCTTCCGCCGGCACCAGGTCTCGGAACTTTCCACGGGAACCCGCAGGGTGGTCGACCTCGCCTCCATCGTGCTGGCCCGACCTCGCCTGCTGCTGCTCGACGAGCCCACCGCCGGCATCGCCCAGCGTGAGGCCGAAGCCTTCGTCCCCCTGTTGCGCCGGTTGCACCAGCTGGCTGACACCACCATCGTCCTCGTCGAGCACGACGTGCCCCTGGTGTTCGCCCTGTGCACCAAGGTGGTGATGATGGAGACGGGCACGGTCGTGTCAACCGGGACGCCCGAGGAGGTGGGGCGTGACCCCCGGGCGCTGGCGGCCTACCTGGGGGCCAGTGAGGAGGCCCTGGCGGTGTCCGGTGCGGTGCCCGGATCGGGTGCCCGCCCCGAGGGGAGCGCCGGGTCCACGGGCGCCGGGCCGGATGGCGCTCGGGCCGGCCCCGAGGAGGTCTAGCCGGGGACCTGCCCTCAGGTCCGGGGCATGGCGGGACCGTAGGGGACGTCGCCCCGCAGGGTCACCCGGTTGGCCACCCGGATGGCGTCGCCGTAGTCGTCCAGTGCGTAGTGCAGCGTGGCCCGATTGTCCCAGAAGGCCACGGAGCCCGGCGCCCAGCGGAACCGGCAGGTGAGCTCGGGCTGCTGACAGTGCCGGTAGAGCAGGTCGAGGATCCCGTCGCTCTCGTGCTTGGAGAGGCCGAGGATGGACTGGGTGAACTGGGGGTTCACGAACAGGCCGTTGCGCCCGTTCTCGGGGTGGGTGCGCACCACCGGATGGAGCGCAGGCAGCAGCTTCTCGTAGTGCTTCCCCTCCCATTCGTACCCACCGCGCGCCTCGACATCGGCGGCGAACCACGGATCGAAGTGGATGGCGATCAGCGAGTCACACAGGGAGCGGATGGGCTCGGCCAGCCGGTCGTAGGCGTTCTGCAGGCTGGCCCAGGTGGTGTCCCCGCCCACCTCGGGGCACTCCAGCATGTTGAGGATGGACCCGAAGGCCGGCGCCTGCAGGAAGGTCACGTCGGTGTGCCACCAGCTGGCCCGATCGTCGCGCCCGTCGATGGCCAGCACCTCGGGGTTCTCCTCGAGGGCCGGGATCACCGGGTGGCCTTCGGTGACCTCGCCGAACTGCCGGGCGAAGTCGGCCTGCTGGGTGGGGGAGAGATGCTGGTCCCGGAAGAACACCACGTGATGGGTGTTGAGGGCCTCACGCACCCGGGCCACCAGTTCGGGGCCCAGGGGGCGGGACAGGTCGATCCCGTGGATCTCCGCGCCGATGATCGGCGAGAGGGGCCGGATGTCGAGCGCGGTGCTGACCGTCATCCGACCAGTGTGCCGCACCGGGGCCAGGCCCTCAACCGGTGTGACAACGTGGGGGCCGGCGCCCAGACGTTTCGGGCCTCGGGACGAGAGGAACCCTGCCCCATGAACGAACTGCCGAGGCCCCGACGCAACTTCTCCCCCTGGTACCAGGTGGTGAGCCGGCTGATGGCCACCGAGGAGCCCGACGGCCTGCCCGAGGACCTCTCGGAGTTCGAGCCGTGGTCGGAGCGGTTCGCTCGTCGGCTCGACACGAGCCTGGCCCCCTGGCCGGCCCGGGTGCCCCTGGAGATGGAGATCACCGAGGAGGAGGCCGGCGACGGCTTTCGGCGGGCCCGGGTGGTCTTCGACACCGAGGTCGACATGTCGGTCCCCGCCTACCTGCTGGTTCCGGAGGGGCGCCGTTCCCCGGGCTCGGCGGTGCTGGCCGTGCACGGGCACGGCCCGGGCAAGTCCCGCATCTGCGGGCTCGACCCCGAGGCCCCCCCGGGGAGCGACTACGCCGCCGAGCTGGCCCGACGGGGCCACGTGGTGCTGGCTCCCGATCTGCGGTGCTTCGGGGAGCGGGCCGACTGGAACCCCGAGGACCACTACGCCTGCGACACCAACCTGGTCCATCAGGTCATGGCCGGATGGAATCCGCTCACCCAGAACCTCTGGGACCTCGGGCGCGCCCTCGACCTGCTCGAGGCCCACCCCTTGGTGGATCCGGCCCGGCTCGGGGTGGCCGGCTTCTCCTACGGGGGGACCATGTCGCTGTTCCTGGCTGCCACCGACCCCCGCATCTCCGCCGCGGTGGTGAGCGGCTACTTCTCGTCGTGGGCCGAGTCGCACAAGGTGCCGTGGAACATGTGCGGCTCCCAGGTGCTCTTCGGCATGCTCGGTCACATGGAGCACGCCGACCTGGGCGCGCTGGTGGCCCCCCGCCCCCTGCTGGTCGAGTCCGGTCGGGACGACCTGCTCTTCCCGGTGGCCGAGGCCGCGGCGTCCCTGGCCCGCATCCGGCCCCTCTACCACCGCCACGGCGCCGACGACCGGCTGGTCCACGACCCCTTCGACGGTGAGCACCAGTGGCACGGGGAGCGGGCCTATCCGTTCCTCGACCGTTGGCTGGGGACCGACCCCTCCGAGGGCCCGTCGTAGCCGGCCCAACCGAGGTCAGGAGCGGAGCCGCGCTCCCGAGTCGGAGTCGAGGAAGACGGTGGCCTGCGGCGTGCGCTGCAGGATCGACGCCGGGCAGGCCGTGGTGACCGGGCCCTCGAGGGCCGTCTGCACCGGCTC
>DATCBL010000114.1:0-3181 GCA_036511875.1 Acidimicrobiales bacterium | reverse complement strand
CCGCCCGGGGGCGGAGACGCCCCGGCGCATCCTGGCGGTGATCCTCACCCACAACGCCCCCGACTCTCTGGCCCGCTGCCTGGTGGCCATCGCCGGCCAGACCACGCCTCCCGAGGGAATTCTCGTGTTGGACAACGCCAGCCGTCCGGCCGCAGCCCTGCCTCCGCCGGACCTCTGTCCCATCCCCACCCAGGTGGTCCGGTCCGAGGTCAACACCGGCCCGGCCGGTGGCTACGCCCAGGCCCTGGGGGAGTTCGTCGAGTCGGGGTTCCTCCACGCCTGGGTGCTCGACGACGACATGGTGCCCGATCCCTCCTGTCTCGAGCACCTCTGGGCCGTGGCCGGCCGGGATCCGGAGCGGGCGTTCGTCTTCCCGGTCTCCCAACAGGTCGATGGGTCCCTCGGAGTCTGGCCCTCGTGGTGCGGCTTCGTCATCTCGCGCCAGATCGTCGAGGCGGTCGGGCTGCCGATCAAGGAGTTGTTCTGGTGGGCCGAGGACACCGAGTACCTCCAGTGGCGGATTCCCGAGGCCGGGTTCACCCGTCACGTCGCCAACGAGGCGGTGGTGCACCACGATGCCGTCCGCCAGGGGAGCGGCGTCCCCTTGTGGAAGTACTACTACGAGTCCCGGAACATGCTCTACGTCCACCTGCACGTGAAGCGCCGGGTCGGTTGGTACCCGCGGAACATCACCAGGCTGCTGGCCCGGTCGGTCTTTCGGGAGCGGAGCGGTCGGGTACGGCGGCTGTCGGTGATCGCCCGCGGACTGTCGGACGGGGCCCGGGGCCGACTCGGCCTCCGCTTCCCGATCGAACCGATGATCGAGGACCCCGATGGCTCCTCCGCCCTCGCCGACCACCGTCGCCGGGCCGACGGCCGGTAGCTCAGCCGGCCATCGACCGCACGATGGCCACCACCCGTGCCTGCTCGTCCTCGGTGAGGGCCGAACCGCTCGGCAGGCACAGTCCGCTCTCGAAGATGGCCGCGCACACCGCTCCGCCCACGGAGGGGGCGCCGGCGAAGGCCGGCTGGAGGTGCAGGGGCTTCCAGGTCGGCCGCGACTCGATATCCTCGGCCTCGAGGGCCAGCCGGATCTGATCACGGTCGGCTCCGAACGCCTCGGGGTCCACGGTGACGCAGGTGAGCCACCAGTTGGGCTCCCCGTACTCCGCAACCGGCATGAAGGCGATCCCGGGCAGGTCGCCGAGCCCGCGCCAATAGGCCGAGTTGATCGTCCTCCGCCGATCGATGCGCCCGTCGAGATCGAGGAGCTGGGCTCGCCCCAGGGCGGCCAACAGGTTGCTCAGGCGGTAGTTGAAGCCGATGTCGGTGTGCTCGTAGTGGGGGAACGGGTCACGAGCCTGGGTGGCCAGGTGGCGGGCCCGCTCGATCAGTTCGCCGGAGTGTGACACCAGCGCACCACCGGTGCTGGTGGTGATGATCTTGTTCCCGTTGAAGGAGAACACGCCGGCCATCCCGAAGGCGCCGGCCGGCGTGCCCCGGTACGAGGCCCCCAGAGCTTCCGCCGCGTCCTCGATCAACGGGAGGCCGTAGGTGTCGCACAGGGCGACCAGCCGGTCGTAGTCGGCGGACTGGCCGTAGAGATCGACGGTGATCACCGCGGCGGGGAGCCGCCCGTTCCGGGCCCGGACCGCGAGTTCCGTGGCCACCAGGTCGGGATCGATGTTCCAGGTGGAGGGCGAACAGTCCACGAACACCGGGGTGGCACCCACATAGGTCACCGCCGCGGCGGTCGAGATGAACGTGAACGAGGGGACCAGGACCTCGGCGCCTTCGCCCACACCGGCCAGCAGCAGGCTCAGATGAAGGGCGGCGGTACCGCTGGAGAGGGCCACGGCGTGCTCCACTCCGGCCCGGGAGGCCAGTTCCGACTCGAAGGCGTCGAGATCGGGACCGACCGGGGCGATCCAGTTGGAGTCGAAGGCGTCGAGCAGCATGCGGCGCTCAACGGGTCCGACTTCAGGGGGGGAGAGGTAGATCCGGGTCACGCCGCCGGCCCCCGATCGGGGACCAGGGCGCCCGAGGCCAGCCCGGCCCCGGTCAGCACCACCGCGCCGATGACGTCCACGGTCACCGCCAGGGTCAGGGAGACCAGGTGGATAGCCACGAGGGCGCCGGTGGCCAGTGCGCCCTCCATCGCCACGTAGGTGAGACTCGCGGCTAGCGGCGACCACCCTCGGGCCACCAGACGGTCGTAGGGATGTCCCCGGTCCCCGGCCAGCACGGACTGTCGGCCCCGACCTCGGCGGATGACGGCGAAGGCCAGCTCGGCGGCGGGCAGGGCCACCAGCGCCATGGTGGCCACTCCGACCGACGTGGGCACCCCTTTCCCCCACGAAAAGGCCAGCAGCACGGTGAGCGCCGCACCCAGCAGGTAGGACCCGCCGTCGCCCAGGTAGACCCGGGCCGGCGGCCGGTTGAAGACCAAGAAGGCCACCAGCGCCGCGCAGAGGGCCACGGCCAGCTGCCGGCCCGACCCGTGGAGGGCCACGGCGAACGCCGCCGCGGCGACCCCCGCCACCCCGGCGGCCAGCATGTCCAGCCCGTCTATGAGATTCACGCCGTTGATGAGTAGCACGGTTACCACCACGATGAGGGGGATGGCGGCGGCACCGGGCAGATGGACGGGGACGGTGACCACCACGGCCACCCCGATCGCCGCTTCGCCCAACAGTCGGAGCCCCGGCGTGAGGCCGAACCGGTCGTCGGCCACCCCCAGCAGCAGCGCCGCGGTGAGGGGGATGCCCACGAGGGGCCGACCGATCAGGACACCGACCAAGGTCCCCGCCCACACCGCCAGCCCGCCCAGGTACGGGACCTCGACCGACTGGGGTTTCAGCGGCCCAGGTCGATCGACGATGCCGGTCCGTCGAGCCAGGACCATGACGACGGGGGTGGCCACCAAGGTCACTACGAGCGCAGTGACGGCGATCCAGGTTCCGTTCACGAACGCTCGGACTCCGACGCCGAGGGCGGTCCGTCCCACCGCATCAACAATGACGGGGTCCCGGCGTGGAGCTCGAATCGTTTTGCGATGACGAAGCCGGACCGCTCGTAGAGGGCGATGGCACCGACATTGCCCGCTCCCACCACCACGTGAGCCGACGGGCACGAACGGACCTCGAGCTCTTGGAGGAACGAGGCCACCAACCGTCGACCG
>DATCBL010000113.1:0-3708 GCA_036511875.1 Acidimicrobiales bacterium | reverse complement strand
ACGACGACCCGCTGACCCGCCTCGCCGAAGGCCCGGCCGGAGAGCTTCGCCGCCACGTCGGCCTCGGCTTCGGCCCGGTTGTCGGTGACGAGCACCCCCTTGCCGGCGGCCAGCCCGTCGGTCTTGACCACCCAGGGACCGGGCAGGACCCCGAGGTAGGCCTTGGCCGCGGCCGGGTCGGCGAACACACCGAAGCGGGCCGAGGGCACGCCGGCCTCGGCCAGCATCTCCTTCATGAAGGCCTTGGACCCCTCCAGCCGGGCGCCGTCGGCCCCGGGCCCGAACACCAGGCGTCCCGCGGCCCGGAGCCGGTCGGCCAGACCGTCGACCAGGGGGGCCTCGGGCCCGATGACGTAGAGGTCGGCCTCGATCTCCTCGGCCGGGGTGGGCACACAGGTGATGACGTGGCCGTCGGCCGTGACCCCGGCCATCCCCGGGTTGCCCGGGGTGACGATGACATCGGCGGTGCGCCCGAGCGACCGGGCCAGGGCGTGCTCCCTTCCTCCCGAGCCGACCACGCACACCGTCCGGACCGCGGTCGGGCCGCCCCCCGGCGTCGTGGCCGCGGCGCCGCTCATGCGGCGAAGCGGACGAACTGCTCGCGGCCCGGTCCCACCCCGACCAGGCGGACCGGGGTGCCGATCTGGTCGGCCAGGAAGTGCACGTAGTCCCGGGCCTCCTGGGGGAGGTCGCCGAGCTCGGTGGCCCCGGAGATGTCGGTCTTCCAACCCGGGAGCTCCTCGTAGACCGGGGTCACCTGGTGGAAGATCGACTGATGGTAGGGCGGATGGGTGAAGCGCTCGCCCCCGGCCTCGTAGGCCACGCAGACCTTGACGGTGTCGAAGGTGTCCAGGACGTCGAGCTTGGTCAGGGCCACCTCGGAGAGCGAGTTGAGCCGGACGGCCTGGCGCATCATGACCGCGTCGAACCACCCCGGCCGGCGCCGGCGCTTGGTGTTGACCCCGTACTCGTGACCCCGCTCGACCAGGGTGTCGCCGATGTCGTCGACCAGCTCGGTGGGGAACGGCCCGCTCCCCACCCGGGTCACGTAGGCCTTGGCGATGCCGATGACCTCGTCCACGTAGCGGGGCCCGATCCCCGCCCCGGTGCAGGCGCCGCCGGCCACCGGGTTGGACGAGGTGACGAAGGGGTAGGTGCCGTGGTCGAGGTCGAGGAAGGTGGCCTGGGCCCCCTCCAGCAGGACGTGGGCCCCCCGCTCCAGGGCCTCGTGGAGCAGCCCGACGGTGTCGGCCACCATCGGCGTCACCCGGGGGGCCAGCTCGTCGAGGTAGAGGGCACAGATCTCGTCGGCCGACAGGGGCAGCCGGTTGTACACCTTGGCCAGGACGGCGTTCTTCTCCTTCAGCACCACGTCGAGCTTCTGCCGGAAGATCTTGGGGTCGAGCAGGTCCTGCACCCGCAGGCCCACCCGCGACGACTTGTCGGCGTAGGCCGGCCCGATGCCCCGCTTGGTGGTGCCCAGCTTGTTCTTGCCCAGGTACCGCTCGGCCAGCTGATCCAGCTCGTGGTGGTAGGGCATGATCAGGTGGGCGTTCCCGCTGACCAGCAGCCGGCTGGTGTCGATGCCCTTGCCGGCCAGGGTGTCCACCTCGGCCAGCAGCACGGTCGGGTCGACCACCACGCCGTTGCCGATGACCGGGGTGATGTGGTCGTAGAGGATGCCGCTCGGCACCAGCTGGAGGGCGAAGGTCTCGCCGCCGACCACGATGGTGTGGCCGGCGTTGTGGCCGCCCTGGTAGCGGACGACCAACTCCATCTCCTTGGCCAGGAGATCGGTCAGCTTGCCCTTTCCCTCATCACCCCATTGGGTCCCGACGACGACAGTTGCCGGCACGCGTCACTCCTCCGTTGCGAAAAGCGGATTACGCACCAGTGTAGCCCGCAGGGCGGCGGGCCCGGGTGGGCCGCCGGCCCGCTCGGCCCACCGGCGCCGGTCCGGCCGGGGCGTGGTCAGGAGAGGACGACGACCCCGTCCTTCTGGTCCACGGTGACCGTGGCCCCCTCGGCGTAGCGACCCTCGAGCAGCGCCAGGGCCAGCGGGTCCTCGACCTGGCGCTGGATGACCCGCCGCAGGGGCCGGGCCCCGAAGTCGGGGTCGAAGCCCTCCTCGGCCAACAGGGCCTCGGCCCCCGGCGTCACCGACAGGGTCAGCCGCCGCTCGGCCAACCGGCGGCGCAACCCGGCCAGCTGGATGGTCACGATGCGGGCCAGGTCGGCCGGGGAGAGCGGGTGGAACCGGACGATCTCGTCGATGCGGTTGACGAACTCCGGCTTGAAGTGCTGGATGGGCTCACCGGGGATGTTGGAGGTCATGATCAACACGGTGTTGGTGAAGTCGACGGTGCGGCCCTGGCCGTCGGTGAGGCGGCCATCCTCCAGCACCTGGAGGAGGATGTTGAACACGTCGGGGTGGGCCTTCTCCAGCTCGTCGAGGAGGACCACGGCGTAGGGCCGGCGACGGATGGCCTCGGTGAGCTGGCCCCCCTCCTCGTAGCCGACGTAGCCGGGGGGCGCCCCGACCAGGCGGGCCACCGAGTGGCGCTCGCTGTACTCGCCCATGTCGATCCGCACCATGGCCTTGGCGTCGTCGAAGAGGAACTCGGCCAGGGACCGGGCCAGCTCGGTCTTGCCCACCCCGGTCGGTCCCGTGAACAGGAACGAGCCGATGGGCCGGTTGGGGTCGGAGAGGCCGGCCCGGCTCCGCCGGATGGCGTTGGCCACGGCGGCGACCGCCTCGTCCTGGCCCACCACCCGGGCGTGCAGGGCGTCCTCCATGCGGATGAGCTTCTCCACCTCGCCCTCGAGCAGCCGGCTGACCGGGACCCCGGTGGCCCGGCTCACCACCTCGGCCACGTCCTCGGCGTCGACCTCCTCCTTCAGGAACCGCTGGCTCTTCTGGAGCTCGTCGAGGGCCTGGGTGGCCACCTCCACCTCGTGCTCGAGGGCGGGGATCCTCCCGTAGGTGATCTCGGAGGACTCGGCCAGACTGCCCTCCCGGCTCAAGCGCTCGGCCTCCCCCCGCAACTGCTCCAGTTGTCCCTTCAGGGTCTGGATCTTGCTGATGGCCTCCTTCTCCGACTGCCAGTGGGCGGTCATGGCCACCGATTCCTCGGACAGGTTGGCCAGCTCCTCGTCCAGCCGGGCCAGGCGCTCGGCCGAGGCGCTGTCGGTCTCCTTGGCCAGGGCCATGCGCTCGATCTCCAGCTGGCGCATGCGCCGGGTGACCACGTCGAGCTCGGTGGGCATGGAGTCGATCTCGATGCGCAGCCGGCTGGCCGACTCGTCCATCAGGTCGATGGCCTTGTCCGGGAGGAACCGTCCGGTCACGTAGCGGTCGGAGAGGACCGCGGCGGCCACCAGCGCGGCGTCCTGGATGCGGACGCCGTGGTGGACCTCGTAACGCTCCTTCAGGCCCCGAAGGATGGCGATGGTGTCCTCGACCGACGGCGGCGGCACGAAGACCTGCTGGAACCGGCGCTCCAGCGCCGCGTCCTTCTCGATGTACTTGCGGTACTCATCGAGGGTGGTGGCCCCGATGAGCCGCAGCTCCCCCCGGGCCAGCATGGGCTTGATCATGTTCCCGGCGTCCATGGCCCCCTCGGCGCCGCCGGCCCCCACGATGGTGTGGAGCTCGTCGACGAAGGTGATGATCTCGCCCTCGGCGTCGGTGATCTCCTTCAGCACGGC
>DATCBL010000112.1:0-2641 GCA_036511875.1 Acidimicrobiales bacterium | reverse complement strand
ACACCGATTCCATCGGCGAGGCCGAGGACCACTGGGAGATCCACCGTTCGGCCCCGTCCTTCGACACCCTCGAGCCCCGGGCGGTGATGTTCGAGACGGGAATCAAGGTGATCGACCTGCTCGAGCCCTACGTGCAGGGGGGGAAGATCGGCCTGTTCGGCGGGGCCGGCGTGGGCAAGACCGTGCTCATCCAGGAGATGATCAACCGGGTGGCCACCAACCACGGCGGCGTGTCGGTCTTCGCCGGGGTGGGGGAGCGCACCCGCGAGGGCACCGACCTCTGGATCGAGATGCAGGAGTCGGGGGTCATCGAGAAGGCCGCCCTGGTCTACGGCCAGATGGACGAGCCCCCGGGGGTCCGGCTCCGGGTGGCCCTGGCCGCCCTGACCATGGCCGAGTACTTCCGCGACGTGAAGAACCAGGACGTGCTGCTGTTCGTGGACAACATCTTCCGGTTCGTCCAGGCCGGCTCGGAGGTCTCCACCCTGCTCGGCCGGATGCCCTCGGCCGTGGGCTACCAGCCCACCCTGGCCGACGAGATGGGCCAGCTGCAGGAGCGGATCACCTCGACCCGGGGCCGGTCCATCACCTCGCTGCAGGCGGTCTACGTCCCGGCCGACGACTACACCGACCCCGCCCCGTTCACCACCTTCACCCACCTCGACGCCACCACCGAGCTGTCCCGGGACATCGCCTCGCTGGGCATCTACCCGGCGGTGGACCCGCTCTCGTCGACCTCCAACATCCTGGCCCCCGAGATCGTCGGCGACCGCCACTACAACGTGGCCCGCCGGGTCCAGGGCGTGCTCCAGCGCTACAAGGAGCTCCAGGACATCATCGCCATCCTGGGCCTCGACGAGCTCTCCGAGGAGGACCGGGTCACCGTCACCCGGGCCCGGAAGATCCAGCGCTTCTTGTCCCAGCCCTTCAACGTGGGCGAGGTCTTCACCGGCCTGAAGGGCGTGACCGTCCCGGTGGAGGAGACCGTCGAGTCGTTCGAGGCCCTGGTCAACGGCGACCTCGACGAGGTTCCCGAGCAGGCCTTCCTCAACGTCGGCGGGGCCGAGTCGGCCCTGGCCAAGGCCCACGCCATCGAGAACGACTGACCGGGGCCGAACGGGCGATGGCCGATACCAACGAGTTCACGATCAGCCTGGTCACCCCGGAGCGGGTTCTCATCGAGGGACGCGCCACCGAGGTCATCCTGCGCACCGGCGAGGGCGACGCCGCCTTCCTGCCCGGACACACCCCGTTGGTGGGGACGCTCCAGCCCGGGGTGGTGCGGGTGGTGGGCGCCGACGGCGAGGAGCAGCGGGTGGCCGTGCACGGCGGCTTCGTGCAGGTCGAGCTCGGCGTGGCCGCCGCCGACGACGAGTCGGCGCCCGGGTCCCGGGTGACCCTTCTGGTCGGTGTGGCCGAGCTGGCCGAGGAGATCGACGTCGATCGGGCCCGCCTGGCCCTCGACGCAGCCGAGGCCCGCCGGTCCGAACTGGTCGGCGCGGGATCCCGCCCCGCGGGGGGCGACGAGGGCGAGGAAGCCGACCCCGAGCTGGTGGAGGCCGAGGCCGAGCGGCGACGGGCCGAGGTCCGCCTGGAGGCGGCCGACGCCACGTCGGGCTCGACGTCCGGCGCCCCGTCGGGCGCCACCGCCTGATCCGATTCGACCCCCCGGACGGTCCGGTCGCCGGGTGGCGCCCGTGACCCGGGCCCGCGCCCTGGCCCTGGTGGCCTGTGCCGCCCTCGGCCCGGTCCTCGTGGCCTGCTCGTCGGGGCCAACCGCCACCCCCACGTCGGCCCGGCCCGGTTGTCCCACCGAGGCGGCCACCGCCCGTCTGGCCCTCAGCAACACCCAGCCGGTCCCCGTGGTGCGGACCCTGCCCGGAGGGTGTGTGGCGGTCAGCGTCCCCCGCTCCCCGTTCCGGGGGTCGGCCACGGAGGTCCCCGTCGTCCTGCCAGCCGACCGGCTCCGCCTGGTGTCCGACGTAGTGCGCTCCGATGGGACCCGGACCGCCTACTTCACCGCCATCCGCACCGGGACGGCGACCGTCTCCTCGACGGTCAGGATCCGCACCGCGGCGGCGGTGCCGGAGTGGAGCGGTCTGGTCATCGTGGTGTGACCAGACCACCGGAGCCCCGCACCGCCTGCCCCGGTGCCGTTTCCCAGCGGCCCCTGGGGCCACTAGCCTCTGGTCCCAGGTGGTCCACGAGGAGCGGTGATGGTCGACCAGTTGCAGGAGTGGCTGTCGGACCCCGCCGGCAAGCACCGGTTCCGGCTGCACGCCGACGGGCGACCCACCGATTGGGTGAGCGACGGAACCACCGTCATCCATGATCCGCTGCCCCCGGCTCAGGAGTATCCGGGCGTCGCCGGTGCCGGCCCGCCGGCCCCGGAGCCCCTGCCGGCCCGGTCGTCAGCCCCGGGAGGGCTGGGCGAGGCCCCGCCGATCAGCGAACCGGTGCGGCCGCCCGGTTGGTACCGGAGTGCCGCCAATCCTACCGAGGTCCGGTACTGGGACGGATCGGACTGGACCGCCGCGCCGGACGACCAGGCCATGGCGCCGGCCACCAACGGCCGGGTCGACCTCGGCTCACCCGAGCCGCACGCCGACTCGGGTGACGGCCGCGGCGACCTCGGTGGCGC
>DATCBL010000111.1:0-7772 GCA_036511875.1 Acidimicrobiales bacterium | reverse complement strand
GGTACTGACCGTGGCCGAGATGAACGCCGTCGACGCCCGCGCCCGGGAGTCGACCCCGCTCGACGTGCTGGTGGGCCGGGCCGGCCGGGCCGTGGCCCTGGCCGCCCTGGACCTGCTGGGCGGGGCGTACGGCCGCCGGGTGGTGGTGGTGGCCGGCCGGGGCAACAACGGGGCCGACGGCCGGGTGGCGGCCCGGGTTCTCGCCGGGCGGGGCGCCCGGACCGTGGTGGTCGAGGCGGGAGCCGAGGAGCGCCTGGGTCGCTGCGACCTGGTCATCGACGCCGCCTACGGGACCGGGTTCCGGGGCGAGTACCGGGCTCCGGTGGTGGCCCCGGGAACCCCGGTGCTGGCGGTGGACATTCCCTCGGGGGTCGAGGGGGACACCGGCCACGCCTCGGGCTCCCCCCAGGCCGCCACCCGGACCGTCACCTTCGTCGCCCTCAAGCCGGGCCTGGTCCAGGGGGACGGGGCCGCCCTGGCCGGCCGGGTGTCGGTGGTGGACATCGGCCTCCCCCCGGGCCGGGCCCGGGTGGAGGTGGTGGAGGACGCCGACGTCGACCACCTCCTGCCTCCCCGCCGGGCCGACGGCCACAAGTGGTCGGCCTCGGTGCTGGTGGTGGCGGGCTCGCCCGGGATGACCGGGGCCGCCGCCCTCTGCGCCCGCTCGGCCTACCGGGCCGGGGCCGGGATGGTCCGCCTGGGCGTGCCCGGGGCGGCCCTGTCGGCCAGTCCGGCCACCGAGGCGGTGAGTGTGGAGCTGCCCGGCGAGGGCTGGGCCGCTGCCGCCCTCGAGGCCGGGTCGCGGTGCGCCGCCGTGGTGGTCGGCCCCGGCCTCGGCCGCCATCCCTCGACGGCGGCCGAGGTGCGTCGCCTGGTGGCCCAGTCGCCGGTGCCGGTGGTGGTCGACGCCGACGGGCTGTTCGCCCTGGGTCGCATCGACACCGACGGCCCGCTTCCGGCGATCTCCCCGGTGGTGCTGACCCCGCACGACGGCGAGTACGCCGGCCTCATGGGCGCCCACCCGGGCCCGGACCGCATCGGGGCGTCCCGCCGGCTGGCCGACGCCGCGGCGGCGGTGGCCCTGGTCAAGGGGCCCACCACCGCGGTGGCCGGGGCCGACGGCCGGGTGCTGCTGGGCCGGTCCGGGACGCCGGCCCTGGCCACCGCGGGCACCGGCGACGTCCTGTCCGGGGTGATCGGGGCGTTCCTGTCCCGGGGCGTCGACCCCGAGGAGGCGGCGGCCCTGGCCGCCCACGTCCACGGTCGGGCCGGGGCCCGGGGGCCGGGGGAGGGACTGGTGGCCGGCGACCTCCCCGAGCTGGTGGCCCGGGTACTGGCCGAGCACCGGGGGGCCAGGCCGGGCCGGTCCGGGGCCGGGGGAGCGGCGCGTCGTGGCTGACCGCTGGCGGCCGGCCTGGGCCGACATCGACCGGGAGGCCCTGAGCCACAACGCCCGGGTCCTGGGCGCCCTCGCCGCGCCGGCGGCGCTCTGCGCGGTGGTCAAGGCCGACGGCTACGGCCACGGCGCCCGGGCCGCGGCCCTCGGGGCGCTCGACGGCGGAGCCACCTGGCTGGCCGTGGCCCTGGTCGAGGAGGGGGTGACCCTCCGCGAGGCGGGCATCGAGGCGCCGATCCTCCTGTTGTCCGAGCCCCCGCGGGAGGCCATGGCCGAGGCCCTGGCCCGCCGCCTGGTGCCCACGGTGTACACCGAGGCCGGCCTGGCCGCCCTCGGCCGGGCGGTGGTCGAGGGGGGCTTCCCACCGGCCGAGGCCCACCTGAAGGTCGACACCGGCATGCATCGGGTCGGCTCCGACCCGGCCGACGCCCTCGGCCTGGCCCGGATCATCGCCGGCCATCCCCATCTCGCCCTCGGGGCGCTCTGGACCCACCTGGCCGTGGCCGACGGGGCGGCCCCGGTCGACCGCGAGTTCACCGCCGGCCAGCTGGAGCGGTTCGAGGCCGTGGCGGCCGCGCTGGCCTCGGCGGGCCTCCGGGCCCCCATGACCCATGTGGCCAACACCGCGGCCACCATCGCCTACCCGCCGGCGCGACGGGACCTGGTCCGGTGCGGCATCGCCCTCTACGGGGTGGCCCCGACCCCGGCGCTCGACGAGGCGCTGGCCGCGGCCACCGGGGGGCAGCGGCTCCGACCGGTGCTCTCCCTCCGCGCCCGGGTGACCCACCTGCAGGACCTCGACCCCGGTGAGCGGCCCTCCTACGGCAGGCGCCGGTCCCTGGCCCGGCGGTCGACGGTGGCCACCGTCCCCATCGGGTACGGCGACGGGGTGCCCCGACGGCTCTTCGACCAGGGGGGCGAAGTGCTGATCCGGGGGATCCGCCGCCCCCTGGCCGGGGTGGTGACCATGGACCAGATCGTCGTCGACTGCGGACCGGTCGGGACCGACCCGGTGGAACTGGGCGACGAGGTGGTGCTCCTCGGCCGCCAGGGCGACCAGGCCGTCACCGCCACCGAGTGGGCCGAGCGGCTGGGCACCATCCCCTACGAGGTCCTCTGCGACATCGGGCCCCGGGTGCCCCGGCTGGTGATCGGGGGGGGCGGCCCGCCCTCCGTGTGAGCCGCCACCGTGGCCGGCCCGCGCCGGCGGCGGGCGGCCCGACGGGCAGTACCATGCGGCGGTGGCACCGGCGAACGATCTGGCCGAACTGGCCCGACAGGCCGCCGTCTGCGTCCGGTGCCCGTTGGCCGACCACCGCACCCAGGTGGTCTTCGGGGTGGGCGCTCCCGACGCCGACCTGATGTTCGTGGGCGAGGCCCCGGGCCGGGACGAGGACCTCCAGGGTGAGCCGTTCGTCGGCCGCTCGGGCCAGCTCCTCGACCGGCTGATGGCCGAGGAGCTGGGCATCGACCGGGGCCGGTGCTACATCGCCAACGTGGTCAAGTGCCGGCCCCCCGAGAACCGCGACCCCCGTCCGGACGAGATCGCCTCGTGCCGGCCCTACCTGTCGGCCCAGCTCGAGCTCATCCGGCCCCAGGTGGTGGTGACGCTGGGCAACTTCGCCACCAAGCTGCTCCTCCAGACCGACCAGGGCATCACCAAGGTGCGGGGCCAGGCCTACCCGATGGGGGAGTTCCAGCTGGTGCCCACCTACCACCCGGCGGCGGCCCTGCGCTCGGGCGGCGTGGTGCTGGCCGAGATGCGAGCCGACCTGGTCCGGGCCAAGCTCCTGTTGGGCTGGGGCTCGTGACCGGGCCGCTCCGGCTGGCCACCTCCGGGGCCGGCCAGACCCGGGCCCTGGCCGGCGCCCTGGCCCCCCTGGTCGTGCCGGGCGACGTCCTCCTCCTGGCCGGGGACCTGGGCGCCGGGAAGACCACCTTCGCCCAGGGCTTCGGCGCCGGCCTGGGCATCGGGGAGCCAATCACCAGCCCGACCTTCACCCTGGTGCGCCAGTACCCGCTGGACCGCTCCCCGGCCTGCGGGGACCGGGACCGTGGGGTCCGCGTCTTCTACCACGCCGACGTCTACCGGCTGGACCACCTCCAGGAGATCGCCGACCTGGGACTGGGGGAGCTGGTCGAGGACGGGGGCGTCGCCCTGGTCGAGTGGGGGGACGTCGCCGCGCCGCTGCTGGGCCGGGGCTCCTTGCGGGTGGCGCTCTCCGTCCCCGGCGCCGACGAGGACCGACGCCTGCTCACCGTAGACGCCCCCGACCCGGCCTGGCTGAGCCGGTGGGAGGCGTTGGCCACCGCCCTTCGGGCCTGGGCGGTGCCGGAGTGACCCTGCTGGCCATCGAGACGGCCACCGACATGGTCGGGGCGGCCCTCCTGCGGGACGACGGCGCCGGGGCCGAGCGGATGCATCTCGGGGGTCGGGCCCACGCCGAGCTGCTGGCGCCGGCCATCGAGGAGGTGTGCGCCGCCTCGGGCTGCACCGTGGCCGACGTCGACGTCGTGGCCGTGGACGTGGGGCCCGGTCTGTTCACCGGACTCCGGGTCGGGGTGGCCACGGCCAAGGCCCTGGCCCAGGCCCTTGGCATCGGCGTGCTCGGGGTCGGGAGCCTCGACGTGCTGGCCGCGGCGGCGGCCGGCGGGGCCGCCGGACCGGAGGGCTCCCCCGGGTTGGTGCCGTCCGGTGCGGTGGGTCCGGTGGAGGCCGCACCGTCCGGGGCGATCGCCGCGGTGGTCGACGCCCGGCGGGGCGAGGTCTTCGTCGCCGCCTACCGGTTCGACCGGCCCGGGGGAGCGGGTCCGGTGCCGGGCCGCTCCGACGAGGTCCCGGTGGACCCGCAGTCCGTCCGCCTCGACCGGGTGGAGCCCATGGCTCCCGAGGAGGCGGTGGACTGGTTGCTCGAGGTGGCCGCCGACGCCGGCGTGGTGACCGTGGTGGGTGACGGCGCGGTCCGGTACCAGTCCCTCCTCTCGGTCCACTCCCTCCTCGACCTCACCCGGGCCGACCGGTTGGCGGCACCGCCCCCCCTGGCCCTGGCCGGACTGGCCCGACGGCGCCTCGACGCCGGGACCCCCGCCCGGTCGCCCGGGGCGGTGGTGCCCGACTACCGGCGGGCGGCCGACGCCCGGATCAACTGGGAGCAGCGGCCGTCCCGCCCGGCGGGGAGCGGGCCCGACCGCGGGCGCAGGGACGGTGGGGCGCGGTGACCCCCATCGAGGACCCGGCGGTGGGCACCGTCGAGGTGATCATCGCCCCCATGCGCACCCGGGACCTTCGAGGGGTGCTCAAGATCGAGCAAGCGGTCTTCCCCCAGCCGTGGTCGCACCGGCTGTTCGTCGAGGAGCTCGCCCAGCGGACCTCGCGGGCCTACCGGGCCGCCTGGGTGGGGAGGGCCATCGTCGGGTTCGCCGGCCAGATGTTCGTCGACGACGAGTCCCACGTCAACAACATCGCCGTGGACCCGGGCTGGCAGGGGAGGGGCCTCGGCGCCGTCCTGCTCTTGGACCTGGTCCACACCGCGCTCGACCGGGGGGCCCGTCACCTCACGCTCGAGGTGCGGGTGGGCAACGAGCCGGCGCTGGCCCTCTACGCCCGGTTCGGCCTGGCCCCGGTCGGGGTGCGGCGCGACTACTACCCCACCGGCGAGGACGCCCTGGTCATGTGGGCGCGGGATATCGACTCGCCCGAGTACGCCGAGCGGCTCTCGGCCATCGCCGAGTCGGTGCCCCCCGGCCTGGTGGTCGAGTCGCGGCGTTGAGGTCCCCCCGGCCCGGCGGGCGCTCGGCTGGGGTGGACGGCGGCCCGGCCGTGGGTAAGGTCCCGGGCATGCCCCAGCCCCCCGTGCACCGGGTCCTTGGGATCGAGACGTCCTGCGACGAGACGGCGGCGGCCGTGGTGGACGACGGTCGCTCGATCGTCTCGTCCGTGGTGAGCAGCCAGATCGACCTGCACGCGGCCTACGGCGGGGTGGTGCCGGAGCTGGCCGGCCGGGCCCATGTGGAGCTGCTCACCCCGGTCCTGGCCGAGGCGCTGGAGCAGGCCGGGTCGGACACCTCTGGGTCGGGCATCGACGCGGTGGCCGTCACCTACGGGCCGGGCCTGATCGGCTCGCTGCTGGTGGGGGTGGCCGAGGCCAAGGCGCTGTCGCTGGTCTGGGGCGTGCCCCTGATCGGCGTCAACCATCTGGAGGCCCACCTGTTCGCGTCGCTGTTGGAGCAGCCCGACCTGGGCTGGCCGCTGGTGGTCCTGCTGGTGTCCGGGGGACACACCCTGCTGATCGAGGTCACCGAGCCCGGCCGCTACCGCCGGCTGGGCGGCACCATCGACGACGCCGCCGGCGAGGCCTTCGACAAGGTGGCCCGCTTCCTCGGCCTGGGCTACCCGGGCGGGCCGGCCATCGATCGGATCGCCGAGGAGGGGAACGCCGACGCCTTCGCCTTCCCCCGGTCCTATCCCGGCGAGGGGTACGACTTCTCGTTCAGCGGGCTCAAGACCTCGGTGGTGACCCGGGTCCGCCAGCGCCCCGAGGTCTCGACCGCCGACGTCGCGGCATCGTTCCGCCGGGCGGTGGTGGACGTCCTGGTGACCCGGGCCATGGCCGCGGCGGCCGACGTGGGCGCCACCGCGGTCTGCGTGGCCGGCGGGGTGGCGGCCAACTCCCTCCTGCGCCGGCGCACCGAGGAGGCCTGCGCCGAGGCCGGGATCGGCGCCTTCCTCCCCAGCCGGGACCTGTGCACCGACAACGCGGCCATGGTGGCCGCGGCCGGCTGGTGGCGTCTGCACCACGGCGAGGCCAGCGGTCTCTCCCTGGGCGCCGACCCGACCCTCCGTCTGGCCGCCGTCCCCTGAACCGGCGGGCGGGCCCGGGGCCGGGGTCCGCCCCTGGTGGGGGGAGTGACCGGGCCGGGGGCCTGGCACTCGACCGGGCCGGTTGCCAAACCCGGCGCGGGTCGCTACCATTAGCACTCTCAACCTTCGACTGCTAACGCGTGCCACAGGAGGCCCGAACCCATGAGTCTGCATCCCCTTGACGACCGCATCGTCGTCCGCCCCGGAGAGTCCGAGGAGACCACCGCCTCCGGCCTGGTCATCCCCGACACCGCCAAAGAGAAGCCCCAGCAGGGCGAAGTCCTCGCCGTCGGCCCCGGTCGGCGCGCCGAGGCCAGCGGGGAGCTCATCCCCCTCGACATCGCCGTGGGCGACACCGTCGTCTACTCCAAGTACGGCGGGACCGAGATCAGCTCGGACGGGGAGGACCTGCTGATCCTCTCGAGCCGTGACGTCCTGGCCAAGGTAGGTAAGTAATGCCCAAGATCCTGAAGTTCGACGAGGCCGCCCGCCGCGGCCTCGAGGCGGGGGTGAACAAGCTCGCCGACACCGTCAAGGTGACCCTCGGTCCGAAGGGGCGCAACGTGGTCATCGAGAAGAAGTTCGGTGCCCCCACCATCACCAACGACGGGGTGTCCATCGCCCGCGAGGTGGAGCTCGACGACGTGTTCGAGAACATGGGCGCCCAGTTGGTCAAGGAGGTGGCCACCAAGACCAACGACGTGGCCGGTGACGGGACCACCACGGCCACCGTGCTGGCCCAGGCCCTCATCAAGGAGGGTCTGCGCAACGTGGCCGCCGGGGCCAATCCCCTCGGGCTGCGCAAGGGCATCGACAAGGCGGTCGCCGCCGCCGTCAAGTCCATCGAGGAGCAGGCCAAGGAGATCGACTCGAAGACGGAGATCGCCCAGGTGGCCTCCATCTCCGCGGCCGACAACGCCATCGGCGAGGTGCTGGCCGACGCCATCGACCGGGTGGGCAAGGACGGCACGGTGACCGTCGAGGAGTCCAACACCTTCGGCATCGACCTCGAGTTCACCGAGGGCATGCAGTTCGACAAGGGCTACCTCTCTCCGTACTTCGTGACCGACGCCGAGCGTCAAGAGGCCGTCCTCGACGACCCGGTGATCCTCTTCGTCAATCAGAAGGTCAGCGCGGTGCACGATCTGGTGCCGGTCCTCGAGAAGGTCATGCAGACCGGCAAGCCGCTGCTGATCATCGCCGAGGACGTCGACGGCGAGGCCCTGGCCACGCTGGTCGTGAACAAGATCCGTGGGACGTTCACCTCGGTGGCCGTCAAGGCCCCGGGCTTCGGTGAGCGGCGCAAGGAGATGCTCCAGGACATGGCCGTCCTCACCGGCGCCCAGGTCATCAGCGAGGAGATCGGCCTCAAGCTGGAGAGCGCCACCATCGACCTGCTGGGCAGCGCCCGGCGCGTCATCGTGACCAAGGACGACACCACCATTGTCGAGGGTGCCGGCTCGAGCGAGGACGTGAAGGGTCGCGTCGCCCAGATCAAGCGGGCGATTGACGACA
>DATCBL010000110.1:0-2476 GCA_036511875.1 Acidimicrobiales bacterium | reverse complement strand
TGGTCCATGCCGTCGCCGACCTGGCCATGGCCAGTGCCCTGTTCGTCGGCCTGCTGGGGGGCACCGTGGTCGACCGGGGCACCCGGTCCGATCACCGGTGGATGGAGCTCGACTGGGGCGGACCGCTCGGAGTCCGACTGGTCTCCCCGGTCGACGGACCGCCGGGCGAAACTCTGGCCCGATGGCTGGGGGACCGTTCCGGCCGCGTCCACCATCTCGAGCTGGTGGTCGAGGAGCCCGAGACGGTTCCCGGCGTGCGACCCGGGGACCCCGCGGTGATCGGCCTCGACACCGGGCGGGAGGACGGGACCTGGGTGGTGGAGCCGGGGGTCAACGCCGGGCTGCGCCTGGTCCTCCACGCTCGCTGACCCCGGAGCGGGCGACGCCCGGCGCGGTGTCGGCCCGCGGGATCGAGGTCGTGGTCCCGGCCCGATAGCCTTTCGCCGATGGCCCCTCCGAGCAACGGCGACGATCGCCCCCTCGAGGCCGAGGACGGGGACTCCGAGGTCCCGACGGCTCCCAGCCCCTCCCGGCTCGACCGTTGGCGCCCCGGCCGAAGGCCGGCCCGCACCCGGTCCCAACCCGGGCCGGCCTCCACCAAGCGGCAGATCGAGCGGCTCGACGACAACGAGCGGCGACTCTCCTACGCCGCCGCGGCCGCCTCGGTGATCATCGGCGTCGTGATCTACCTGGTGGAGACCGGGGACCGCAACTTCCGGGTGACCAAGGGAGTGGTCACCCCCCAGACCACCCTGGTCCTCGGGATCCTCTTCGGGGCCCTGCTCCTCTCGGCCACCCTCTTCGGCCGCCGGGCCCCGATGGGATTCATGGCCCTGTTCACCTTTCTGGCCTTCGGGACCCGCTACCTGGCCGGCGTGCCCTTCCTGGCCCTGGCCGTCTGGCTCCTGTACCGGTCCTACAAGTTCCAGAAGGCGGCCACCGCCCGGGTCCGGGCGGCCAAGGCGGAGAGCGGCGGCTCCTCGCCGTCCTCCCGGCGCTCCTCCTCCGGCTCCACCGGGGCCAAGCCGGCGGCGAAGGGGTCGACGGCGAAGGGGCCGGGCCGGCCGGAGGCCAACAAGCGCTTCACCCCCAAACGACCGCCGGCGCCGGCGCCCAAGCCCAGCCGCCGGGAACGGAAGGCCGCCCAGGCCTCCGATTGAGCGTGGCCTACGTTCCTTCGGTCACCAGGGCCGACCGGAGCAACTCGAGGATCTCGGTCCGGCGCCGCACCAGGGAGCGCGCCGTCGGCTCCTCGCCGAAGGCCCGCAGGACCTCGACCTCGGTGAGCATGCCGATGACCGTGGAGTAGATGGCCAAGAGCAGCAGGCGGGGCTCGTGCCGGCGCATCTGGCCGGCGTCCATCTGCGCCTCGAGGAACTCCGACGCCCGCTGGACCATGGGCTCCAGGGCAGTGACCAGACGGGTCGCCGAGGGGTTCCCCAGCCGTCCCATCTCCCGCACCAGGCCCAGCAGCTCGGGACGACGGGCGGCCAGGCGGAACACGGACCGCACCACGGCCTCGACCCGCGCCCACCCCGATCCCGCGGTGGACAACGACTCCTCCAGCGCGGCCGAGAGCTCCACCGCGCTCCGGTCGATGACCGCCTCGAGCAGCACCTCCTTCGAGGGGAACCAGTAGAGGATGGTCTGCTTGCGGATCTCCAGACCCGCAGCCAGGGCGTCGAGCGACGAGGCGTCGTAGCCCCGGGTGGCGAACGAGACCAGGGCGGCGTCCAGGATCCGCTCCGACGTGCTCGCCCCGGCCGCCGACCGCCGGCCCCGGGCCGGGACCGCCCGCGGCCTGCTCCGGTCGCGGCTCCGGGGTGGCTCGGCACCAGTGCTCGACTCGCTCACTTACCATATGGTAGACAGATCTGGTGACCCGCGTCCGCGGCGCCCTCGCCGGAAAGCAGTTCTTCATCACCGGAGCCACCGGGTTTCTGGGAACGGCCCTGGTCGAGAGGTTCCTCCGCAGCGTGCCGGACAGCCGCGTGGTCCTGCTCATCCGACCGGGCCGGCGGTCCACCCCGATCCAGCGGGCCACCAAGGAGATCCTCAAGAACGACTGCTTCGACCTGCTCCGCCAGCAGTTCGGGGACCGCTTCGACGCCGAGGTGGCCTCCCGGGTCTCCGCGGTGGCCGGCGACGTCGCCACCGATGGGCTCGGACTCGACGACGACGGCCGGCGCCTGCTGTCGGAGTGCGACGTGGTCGTGCACTCGGCGGCGTCGGTGAGCTTCGACTCCCCCCTGGACTCGGCGGTCGAGGTCAATCTGCTCGGGCCGTCCCGGGTGGCCGCGGCCATCGTGGCGGCCGTCGGGCTGGCCGAGGGGGAGGGCCGGCGGGGACCGGTCCACTTCATCCCGGTGTCCACGGCCTATGTGGCCGGGACCCACCAGGGCGAGGCCCGCGAGGAGCTGCTCGAGGGCAACCCGTTCAGCGTGGAGGTGGACTGGAGGACCGAGGTGGCCGCGGC
>DATCBL010000109.1:0-2130 GCA_036511875.1 Acidimicrobiales bacterium | reverse complement strand
GAGGCTCCCACCACGACGACGGTGGCGTCCGGGGCCAGGGCTTCACTCATGGCCCGTCATCGTAGGTCCCCCCCGGATCCGGGCCGATCACCCGGGGCCGGTGCCAGGGGCGGGTCCCGGCGCGCCGGGCCGAACTGCGCTCAGCCGCCAAACATGGTCATCCACTGCTCGGGCGTCCGGAGGCGGAAGACGTAGTTGTGGGCCCGGGTGTCCCCCATGGTGGCCGAGGGCTCGGGCGAGTAGAGGTGGCCGGGGTAGAGGACGGTGTCGTCGGGCACCTGGGCCAGCCGGGTGGTCAGCGACTCGTACATGGCCTCGGGATCCCCGCCGGGCAGGTCGGTCCTCCCGCACCCCTCCAGGAACAGGGTGTCCCCGGCGATCAGCCGGCCGTCGACCAGGAAGCACTGGCTGCCTGGGGTGTGGCCCGGGGTGTGGACCAAGGTGATGGGCACCGCGCCCACCTCGACCACGTCCCCGCTGTGGTGGAGGGCCAGATCGTCGAGGCCGACCCCGGTGGCCCGCACCATCCACGGGGCCTCGTCGGCCTGCACGTGGATGGGCACCGGGCCGACCTCGAGCAGCCGGGTGACCCCCTCGATGGCCCACCCGGCCATCTCGCCGCCGACGTGGTCGGGGTGGAAGTGGGTGGCCAACGCCCCCACGCAGGTCATCCTGTCGGCGCCGACCATCCCCAGCAGCTCGTCCACCCCGTAGGCCGGGTCGATGATCACCGCCTCGCCGGTCGCCCGGTCCCCCACCAGGTAGACGAAGTTGACCATCTGGCGGGCCAGCTCATCGTCGACGGCGAAGTCCCGTCCGGCCAGGAGCTGCCGGAAGTAGAGCCGGTCGGACTCGGGAGCGGTCGGATCGGAGGCGGTGGCTTCGGTCACCCCTCCACTCTACGGGGCGCCCACGGCCCGGCTCGTCCCGGCGGGAGTACCATCGGACGGCCATACGAGGACAGGCGAAGGGGTGGAGCGGTGACGACCGAGCCGAGCGAAGGGGTGGAGCCGTGACGACCGAGCCGAGCGAAGGGGCGGACCCTCAGGGGGGGCCCGAGTACCAGACGGTCTCCGCCATGATCCGCCGGTGGGCCCGGGACACCCCCGACGCCCCCATGCTGACCGAGGGGACCACCACCCTCACCTGGTCGGAGGTGTACGGGCGGGCCAAGCGGGTCGCCCACGCGCTGGGCCGGGCCGGGGTGGGGACCGGGGACCGGGTGGCCTTCCTCGACCGCAACGGCCCCGAGTACTTCGAGGTGCTCTTCGGCTGCGCGCTGCTCGGGGCGGTGAGCGTGGCCGTCAATTGGCGCCTGGCTCCGGCCGAGATCGCCGCCATCGTCGAAGACGCCGGGACGCCCATCCTCATCTTCGGACCCGACTACGCCGCCGCGGTGAAGGAGGTGAAGACGCTGGTGGGCTGCGTGGACCACTGGATCGAGCTCGAGCACTTCGCCGAGTGGCGGGACGCCGAGGGGGGCGGGGGGCGAGACGACCCGGGCTTCGAGCCGGCCCCGGACCAGGCCGTGGTGCAGCTCTACACCTCGGGGACCACCGGGCTCCCCAAGGGGGCGGTGATCTCGGCACGCAACCTCTCGACCATCCTGAACGAGGCCGAGCGGGTCTTCCGCATCGGGCCGGACACGGTGTCGTTGGTGGCCATGCCGCTCTTCCACATCGGGGGCACCGGATGGGCGCTGTGCGGGATGTCCCGCGGCGGTCACTCGGTCATCCTGAGGGACCTCGACCCCGTCGAGGCGCTCCGGATCATCGCCGAGCACGGGGTCACCGAGATGTTCGTGGTCCCCGCCGTGCTGATGTTCCTGCTGGCCACCCCGGAGCTGGCCACCACCGATGTCAGCTCCCTGCGGACCATCTTCTACGGCGCCGCCCCCATCAGCGAGGACCTGCTGACCCGGTCGATGAAGGCGCTGGGGTGCGACTTCGCCCAGGTCTACGGACTGACCGAGACCACCGGCGCCATCACCTCGCTCCTGCCCGGCGACCATGACCCCGACGGTCCCCGCTCCCGTCTGCTGCGGTCGGCCGGGCGTCCCTTCGATCACATCGAGCTGCGGATTGTGGACACCGATTCGGGCCAGGACCTACCCCCCGGGGAGGTGGGCGA
>DATCBL010000108.1:0-6310 GCA_036511875.1 Acidimicrobiales bacterium | reverse complement strand
CCTGGTCATGATCCAGATCTCGGCCGCCGAGCACGTGGCCAACGGTCACCGCTACCGCAGCCAGCTCGTCCGCCTGGCCTGATTCCCCCCGGCTCACCGGCGACCGGAGGCCATCGAGCCGGCCACCGATCGGTACGACATCACCGACACCACCGAGGCGAACGAGAGGATCGAGGCCAGCCCGAGGAAGCTGCCGATCGAGGCGAACGACAACGCCGAGCCCACCGAGCCCACCGAGGCGATGGATCCCACCGATCCGATGGACAGGATCGATCCTCTCGAGTTGATGCTGAGGACGGAGTGGGTCGAGTTGATGGACCAACGCGAGGTGCCGGTTCCCGTGGCCATGCCCCCGGTCGGCCCGGCCCGGCAAGGCCGTCACTTGGTGATGACGGCGTTGCCGGCCGCATCGACCACGTACCACCGGCCCCCGGCGTTGCTCAGCGCCTGACCGGTGGCGGTTCCCGGGGTGTGGTCGGGCGGCCAGAAATACAGCGGCCATCCGTTGTAGGTGATCTGGGTGGTGCCGTCGGTCCGCGGGGCCGTGCCGAGCAGGGCGGCCGTGACCCCGGGGCCGGCCACCGGTCGCGACACCCCGTTGGGCACCAGGGCCGGTGGCCACTGGATGGCGCAGATGTTGTAGCAACGGGAGGGAGCGCCCCGTCGGTCGGTCTCGAACAGATAGAGGGCGAGGCCCTGCCCGTCGACCAGGACCGGCCCGAGGCCGTTGACCTGTTGGACCTTCACCTCGTAGGCCGGACCCCGCTCCAGAGCGGGGCGGCCGGTGGTGAACGGCGAGGACACCGCGGTCCCCGGGCTGGTGCAGCCACCGGCCAGCAGCACCGCCACCAGCGCCGCCGGCGCCAGAACCGCCGACCACCGGGGGCCCCGGGGGTCGGAGCCCGGCCCGCCCGGTCTCACCGCTGGGGGCCCGATGCCCTGAAGGTCACCACGGCCGGCGCCGGGTACGGTCCGATGCCCGGTCTCCAGCCGGCGGCCAGCTTCTGGTCGGCGGCCCCTCCCTCGGCCCAGACGTGGCAGGAGTCGCGGGCCCAGGGGCTCCCGGCCCCGGACAGCAGGTCCTCCGACTCGCCGAGGCTGAGGGCTCGAGCCCGTCTCGACGTGATGGCCTGCACCACCACCGGCCCGAGTGAGCGCGCCAGCTGCTCGAGATGGGTGCAGCCCTTCGGGCCGCCGAAGCGCTTCTGCACCTCACGGGTGTAACCCCTCGTCACCGAGAGCCCGGCCAAACCGGCGAACGCCGCGGTGATACCCGGGCACTCGACGTGGGGAAAGGTCCGCATCTGGGCCGAGGCCTCGGTGATGGTCAGGTCGTCGACGGCGACCTCCACCCGGAGTTCCATGTCGTGGACGATGAGAATGGAACGACCGTCCTCGGCCCACGGCCGGGTGTCACACAGGGTCCCGACCACCACCATGGTGTCGCCACCGTCGAAGGCCTCGTACTGGATGGAGCGCCGGTGGAGCGGCACCGGGTCGGTGACGTCGGTGTCGGTGCTCACTTCGGCGGGGGGAGGTCCACGATGTCGTAGGACCAGAGCTCGCTGTGGGCCCCGACCGGTGGTGGCGCCGACCCACCGCCCCCGGGATGCGATCGTTCGGCCTCGGACCGGTGACCGTGGGCGAAGGCCGGGGACGCCACCCAGGCGTTGAAGGACGCCTCGTCGCGCCACCGGGTCAGCACCAGCCAGACCTCCCGGTCGTCGTTGGGCTGGAGCAGCTCGAACCCCTCGAAGCCGTCGGCTCCGTCGACCGCGCCCGAGCGCTTGGCGAACCTCCGGGCCAGCTCGTCGCCGGATCCCTCCCGAACGGTGATGGCGTTGATCTTGATGACGGTCATGGCTCGATCATTGCCCGGTGCGGCGACGGGTCCAAATCAGGGGACCTGGGCCCGGCCGCCGGTCGGGCCCAGGTCACACGCACGTAATTACGATGATGTGATACCCTAGAACCCGCAGGATGACCGTAAGGTTTGGGTTGACGGTCAACCTCTGATCGAGGTGGAGGAGTGGCAGTGACCGACAGCAGAGATGCCGGAAGGGTCGACGCGGGGGTGCCGGCCCGGCGATCGCAGACGGACCAGGGTCCGAGAGGCCTGGCGGCGCCGACCGAGGACGGGTTCCGGGGGGCCCAGGTGTGCTCGTTGGTGGGCATCACCTACCGGCAGCTCGACTACTGGGCCCGCACCGGCCTGCTCCGGCCCTCCATCACCGATGCCACCGGAAGTGGGAGCCAGCGGCGCTACTCGTACAGCGACGTGTTGGAGCTCAAGGTGATCAAGCGGCTGCTCGATGCCGGCCTCAAGCTCCAACAGGCCCGGCAGGCCGTGGAGTGTCTCCGGGGCGACCTCGGCGCCGACCTCGCCTCCTCGCAACTGGTGCTGGTCGGGAGCCGATCGGTGCTGGCCCAGTCCGACGGCGAGGTCGTGGACCTGCTGGCCGGCGGCCAGGGTGTGTTCAACATCCTGCCCCTCTCCGGCGTGGTCTCCGAGTTGGAAGCGGCCATTGTCGAGATCCGGGCAGAGGAGCCCGCGCCCCGGCCCGCTCCCCGTCCGGCCGGCCACCCGGCCGCCGACTACCTGGCCGCGACAGAAGCAGCCGAGCGTTGACCGAGGCGGCTGCGGGCATCGAGTCCAACCCGTTCGCACCGGTGAAGCGCTTCGCCCACGAGTCCGAGCAGCGGTTCGCCCGCATCCTCGACTTCTACGGCGTCCTGTGGGAGTACGAGCCCGTGGAGTTCGCGCTCGAATGGGATCCGAGCGGTCGGCCGACCGCCGGGTTCCGGCCCGACTTCTGGCTGCCCGAGCCGGGCCTCTTCGTCGAGCTGACCACGCTCAACCAACGGCTGGTGACCAAGAAGAACAGCAAGGTCCGGCGGCTAGGACTGCTCTACCCCGACGTCCGGGTGACCGTGCTCTACCAACGGGACACCCTGGCGTTGCTGGCCAAGTACGGCCTGGCCGGGGACAGCCTGGTCCCGGCGGCCGTGGCCCGCATCGCCTGAACCCTCGCGCCGGTATCCTTTCGACGTGAGCGACACCTCGCAGGCTTCCGGGCTCCACGACATCGGTGGGCCCGGAGGGGAGCTCCGCCGCACCGCGTTGATCGGTGTCCACCGGCAGCTGGGCGCCAAGCTGGTCGAGTTCGGGGGCTGGGAGATGCCCTTGGCCTACCCCGACGGGACCATCGCCGAGCATCGGGCCTGTCGGGAGGACTCGGTCCTCTTCGATGTCAGCCACCTCGGCACGGTGCGGGTGGAGGGCCCCGACGCCATGGCCCGTCTGCAGGCCGCCCTGTCCAACGATCTGCGCCGGGTGGGACCGGGCCGGGCCCAGTACACCCACCTGCTCGACGAGACCGACGGCTCGGTCGTCGACGACATCATCGTCTGGTGGCTGTCGGAGGACGTCTTCGATGTCATGCCCAACGCCTCCAACACCGATCGGGTGGTGGGGGCCATCGGGGGAGAGGACGTCACCTCGACCCGCTGCATCATCGCCGTACAGGGGCCCCACGCCCGGACCCGCCTGGCCGCGGTGGCCCCCGAGGCCGCCGCCGTCCCCCGGTTCCGGGTGGCCCCGTTCGTCTGGGACGGCGTGCCCTGTGTGGCCGCCGGCACCGGCTACACCGGCGAGGACGGTGTGGAACTGGCCGTGCCCGCCGACGCCGCCGACGCCCTGTGGACGGCCCTCCTCGGCACCGGCATCCGGCCGGCCGGGCTGGGGGCGCGCGACACCCTCCGCCTCGAGGCGGCCTTTCCCCTCCACGGGCACGAGCTCGGACCGGGCATCACTCCGCTGCAGGCGGGGCTGGAGTGGGTGGTCGGGTGGGACAAGGACCACTTCCGGGGCCGGGACGCCCTGATGGCCGAGCGCGCCCACGGGGTCCGGCGACGCCTGGCCGGGGTGGCCACGGAAGGTCGGCAGCCCCCCCGGGAGGGCGGGGCGGTGACGGACGACGGACGGACGGTGGGCTCGGTGACCAGCGGGAACTTCTCGCCCATGTTGGGGCACGGCATCGCTCTGGCCTTCCTGGACGGCCCCGAGGTCAGGGCGCCTGGCCTGGCGGTGGGCATCGAGCAGCGCGGGCGGATCCTGGCCGGCGAGATCGTCGAGACACCGTTCGTGCGGGCCGGCCAGTGGGCCACCTCCCGATGAGCGGCGCCCCGGCCGGGCATTGGGCCTCGGCCCGTCCCGTCCACTAGACACGCAGTACCGAACGTTCGAGGAGCGGCCCCATGGGCACCTACATCCCCCACACCGATGACGAAGTGGCGAGCATGCTGGCCTTCCTCGGCCTGTCCACGGTGGACGAGCTGTTCGCCGTGGTACCCGAGGCCATCCGGCTGCAGCGGGACCTCGAGCTCGCCGACGGGGTGGGGGAGCCGGACGTGCTGGCCCACATGGAGTCCTTCGGCGACCGGAACCGGGCCCGGTCCGACCGACTGGTCTGTTTCGCCGGGGGAGGGTCCTACGACCACGAGATCCCCTCGGTGACCCGGGCCCTGGCCGGTCGCTCGGAGTTCGTCACCTCCTACACGCCCTACCAGCCCGAGGTGGCCCAGGGCGTCCTGCAGGCCGTGTTCGAGTACCAGACCATGGTGGCCCGCCTGGCCGGGCTGCCGGTGGCCAACGCCTCCCTCTACGACGGCGGAAGTGCGGCGGTGGAGGCCGTCAACCTCGGGGTGGCCGCCTCGGGCCGGGAGTCGGTCTGGCTCTCGGCCGGCATCCACCCCCACTGGCGCCAGATGCTGGCCACCGCGTCCCGCGGCACCGGGCACCGGATCCGAACCGTACCCCTGGTCGACGGGTTCACCGCCTGGCCCGACGACGGCACCGCCCACGACGATCCACCCGGGGTGGTGATGGTGGGCTACCCCAACTACCTCGGCTGCATCGAGGACCTGGCCGAGGCCCGGGCCCTCTGCGACCGCACCGGGGCCCTCCTGGTGGTCGGGGCCGATCCGGTGGCCGCCGGACTGCTCCGGTCGGCGGGGGAGTGGGGGGCCGACGTGGTGGTCGGCGAGGGACAGGTGTTCGGGACCACCCTGGGATTCGGTGGCCCCTATCTCGGGCTGTTCGCCTGCGCCGATGCCCACGTGCGCCGGCTCCCCGGTCGGCTGGTGGGGGAGACCGTCGACGTCGAGGGGCGCACGGCCTACGTGACCACCCTCCGGGCCCGGGAGCAGGACATCCGCCGGGAGAAGGCCACCTCCAACGTGTGCACCAACCAGACCCTGATGGCCGTGACCGCGGCCATCCAACTCGGATGGCTGGGCACGTCCGGGCTGGCCGAACTGGCCCGTCGCTGTGCCCAGGCCACCCACTACCTGCGCCGCGCCCTGTTGTCCCTCGACCGGGTGGACGCCTTCGCCAGGGCCCCGGTGGTGCGTGAGTTCGCGGTGCGGCTCCCGGTCCCGGCCACGGTGGTGGTCGAGCGGATGGCCGACGCCGGATTCCTGGCCGGGATCCCGTTGGCAGAGGCCTTCGACGGCGCCGAGGACGGGCTGCTCATCTCGGTGACCGAACGCCGGACCCGGGACGAGATCGATGCCTACGTGACCGCCCTGGCCAAGGCGGTGGCGTGATGGCCGGGCCCACTCACCACACCGGCACCGGGGCGCCGGGAGGCAAGGCCACCAGTGCCCCCCTCCTCGGACGGGACGCCGAGCCCACTCTCTTCGAGCTGTCCCATCCGGGACGGAGCGGGTGGTCCTTCCGCACCTCGGGTGTCCCCGAGATGACCGTCGAGGAGCTGATCCCCGAAGGCCACCGTCGAGCCGCCCCGGTGGCCCTGGCCGAGGTCTCCGAGCGGGACCTGGTGGCCCACTTCACCCGGCTGTCCCACCGACAGTTCTCGGTGGACCTCGGGGCCTATCCGCTCGGCTCCTGCACCATGAAGTACAACCCCAAGCTCTGCGACACGGTGGCCGGACTGCCCGGTCTGGCCGGCGTCCACCCCGGCGCACCGGCCTCGCTGACCCAGGGCTGGCTGGCCCTGCTGGTCGAGCTGGAGGAGACCCTGTGCGAGATCACCGGCATGGCGGCCGCCACCCTGCAGCCGGCCGCCGGGGCCGCCGGCGAACTGACCGGTCTACTCCTCATGCGGGCGTTCCACGACGCGCAGGGGTCGACCCGCACCAAGGTGATCATCCCGGATTCGGCCCACGGGACCAACCCGGCCTCGGTGACCCTGGGCGGGTACGAGGTGGTCACCGTGCCGAGCGACGACCGGGGCTGCGTGGACATGGCCGCACTGGCCACGGTGCTCGACGAGGACGTGGCCGGCAT
>DATCBL010000107.1:0-7234 GCA_036511875.1 Acidimicrobiales bacterium | reverse complement strand
CGTGCCCTCGGGATCGTCGTCTCCGGTCGGGCTGCCCCCGTTGTCGCCGGCTGCGGACCCGCACTCGTCTCCGGTCTCGTCCCCGTCCTCGTGGGATCGCACCAGGGTGCGGATCTCGGTGCGGGAGAATTGGGGCACCTCGGTACCGCCGGCCAGGGAGGCGGCGTCCTCGCCGGACATGGGCCGGGCGAAGAAGTACCCCTGGGCGGCGTCGGCGTTGAAGGCCCGGACGATCTCCACCTGGGCCGCAGTCTCCACCGACTCGACGATGGCCGACATCCCGAGGGAGTGGGCCATGTGGATCACCGTCTCCACCACCAGTCGGTTGATGCCCTGGGAGGGCTCGAGGCCGACGATGAACGAGCCGGCGATCTTCACCGTGCTGATCGAGTGCCGCTTGAGCGGCTCGAACGACGACCAGTTGGTGCCGGCGTCGTCCACCGACAGCTGCACCCCGACCTGGGAGAGGGTCTTGAGGTCGGCCGAGGCGTCCGGGTCCACGATGGCGTCCTCGGTGACCTCGAGGGTCAGCTGACCGCTCCGGAAGCCGGTCCGGGCCAGGGCGTCGGTCACCGCCTTGGAGACCTCGCCCCGGCGGAGCTGGTGGATGGTGCAGTTCACGCCCAGCTGGATGCTGGGCGACCAGCTGCAGGCCTGCTCGCACGCCTCCATCACCACCCACTGGGTCAGGGGGCCGATGTCCCCGTTCTCCTCGGACATCGGGATGAGCTGCTCGGGCGAGATGAGGCCCTGGGTGGGGTGCTGCCAACGGACCAGCGCCTCCATCCCGAGGAGTCGCCCGTTGGACAGGTCGACCACCGGCAGGTACTCGAGAAACGGCGATCCGGCCAGGGCGAAGGTGGGCTCGGTCTGGGTCAGCACGGGACCACCAGGGTGGCGTCCCCCCGGCCACTGGCGCTGCGCTCCGTGACCCCACGGGCCGGGCCATCTGCTTTCACCTAGAGAACATCGACCGCCTGACAGCCCCACTTGAGCGGTTTTGGGCCCGTCGGAGAGCGCTTTCGTCCTGGTCGCCCGGCCGTCCAGCAGGGGTTTTGCCCGTCAGGCGGCTACCGGGGGCCCCGCTCGGGCGCCCCCTGGACCGCGGTGAGGAAGGCCGGCCATTCGCCGCCGCCGTGGGCCACCAGATTGGCCCCGGAGACGTAGGCGGCCAACGTTGAGGCCAGGAACAGGCAGGGTCCGGCCACGTCGGCCGGGGTGCCGAACCGCCCGAGGGGCACGGTGGCGGCGATCCGGGCCATTTCCTCGGTCCCCCCGTAGTGGTCGGCGGCCCCCTCGGTGGCCACCAGCCCGGCGGTCACCGCGTTGACCCGGACCTTCGGGGCCCACTCCATGGCCAACGACTGGGTCAGGCTGATCAGTCCGGCCTTCGCCGCCCCGTAGGCCGCGGTGCCCGGCGAGGGTCGGAGTCCGCTCACCGAGGAGATGTTCACGATGGACCCCCCCTCCTCCTGGGCCTGCAGGTAGGAGTTGGCCGCCTGGGCGCAGTACAGGGGGGCCAGCAGGTTGAGGGCCACGATGGAGGCCGAGAACCGGGGCGAGGCCACCGCCGCCTCCACCTGGGGTGACCCGCCGGCGTTGTTGACCAGGGTGTCGATCCGCCCGAAGCGCTCCACGGCGAAGGCCATCACCCCGGCGGCCTGGTCGGACTCCCGGACGTCACCGGCCACGAACACCGCCTTCCGGACCGCGCCGGCGGCGTCGGTGGCCGCCGGGAGCCGGTCCTCGGCCACCGGGCTCCGGCCGCACACCACCACGTCGGCGCCGGCGGCGAGGAAGGCCTCGCTGATACCCCGGCCGATCCCGCTCGCCCCCCCGGTGACCACGACCACCCGACCGCGGAAGTCGAGCTCCCCCGATGGGCGATCAGAATCGAACGTGGCCACAGCTGCCTCCCGGTCTCCGACTGGTACTGTCCTGACGCGCTATCAGATCACGCCGAGTGCGTGCCCGCTCCCAGACCGCTGCCCGGTGCCCCGGGGCGACGAGGGCCCGGGCCCGCACCCCGACCGACTGGAGCAAGGCGATGCCCATCACAGTCCACCAGAACGCTCCCGGCATCGCCGAGGTGGTCATCGACCAGCCGCCGGTCAACGCCATCGACGTGGCCGGCTGGTTCGCCCTAGCCGAGGCGGTGCTGGCCGCCGGGCGGGTCCCCGACAACCGGGTGGTCATCGTGCGGGCCGAGGGTCGGGGCTTCTGCGCCGGCGTGGACATCAAGGAGATCCAGGCCCGGGGGGACGACGCCCTCATCGGTGCCAACCGGGGCTGCTTCGCCGCCTTCGCCGCGGTGTACGAGTGCGAGGTGCCGGTCATCGCCGCCGTGCACGGGTTCTGCCTGGGCGGCGGGGTGGGGATCGCCGGGAACGCCGACATCATCGTGGCCTCCGAGGACGCCACCTTCGGGCTGCCCGAGGTGGACCGGGGGGCCCTGGGTGCGGCCACCCACCTGTCACGGCTGGTCCCCCAGCACCGGATGCGGTCGATGGTCTACACCGCCGAACCGGCCGGGGCCGCCGAGCTCCACCGGTACGGCTCGGTGCTGAAGGTGGTCCCCCGTGACCAGCTGGTGGGCGCGGCCTACGAGGTGGCCACCGCCATCGCCGCCAAGTCCCCGACCATCCTCCGGCGGGCCAAGGAGTCGCTCAACGGGATCGATCCGGTCGACGTGAGGCGCAGCTATCGCTTCGAGCAGGGGTTCACCTACGAGCTCCACGTGGCCGGAGTGGCCGACGAGCAACGCGCCGCCTTCGTCGAGAAGCGCGACGCCGACACCACCAGATAGGGGCGGGCGTGGCCGACAAACGACTGACCCTCGACGAGCTCGTCGGCGAGCTCCACAACGGGATGACCATCGGGATCGGGGGCTGGGGGTCGCGACGGAAGCCCATGGCCGCGGTCCGGGCCATCCTGCGATCGGCGCTCACCGACCTCACCGTGGTGGCCTACGGGGGTCCCGACGTCGGGCTGCTGTGCGCGGCGGGCAAGGTGGCCAAGGTGGTGTACTCGTTCGTCACCCTCGACTCGATCCCCACCGACCCCCACTTCCGGGTGGCCCGCCAGACCGGGGCGGTCGAGGCCACCGAGCTCGACGAGGGCATGTTCTACCTCGGCCTGCTGGCCGCCTCGCAACGAGTGCCCTTCCTCCCCACCCGGGCCGGACTGGGCTCCGATGTGATGACGGTCAATCCCTCCCTGCGCACCGTGGTCTCCCCCTACGACGACGCCGAGGAGCTGGTGGCGGTGCCGGCCCTCCGGCTCGACGCCGCCCTGATCCACGTCAACCGGGCCGATGCCCGGGGATCGGGCCAGATCCTCGGCCCCGATCCCTTCTTCGACGACCTGTTCCTCGGGGCCGCCGACCGGCGGTTCGTCACCACCGAACGCATCGTGGACACCGACACCTTCTCGTCGGAGGGGCCGATCCAGACGATGTGCATCAGCCGACTGCTGACCGACGGGGTCGTCGAGACCGAGGGAGGGGCCCACTTCACCGCCTGCGTGCCCGACTACGGGAGGGACGAGGCGTTCCAGAAGGAGTACGTGGCCGCGGCGGGAGACCCCGACGCCTGGACGGCGTTCACCGATCGCTTCCTCGCCGTGGACGAGCCCGGGTACCAGCGCGCGGTGGGACAGGCCGGAGGGGAGCGCCAGGCGCGGCGGGCCGCCGAGGCGGCCGCCTCGGGCCAGGGGGGTGTCCGATGAGCCCGCCGTCGATCGCCTCCGCCGCGGCCGAGGACTCCGGGGTCACCCGGGCCGAGTACTGCGTCGTCGCCTGTGCCGAGGTGTTCCGCGGGGACGGGGAGGTCATGGCCAGCGCCTTCGGCACCGCCCCGGCGCTGGGGGCCCGGCTGGCCGGCCTGACCTTCGCCCCGGACCTGGTCCTCACCGACGGGGAGGCGGCCCTGGTGGCTGGGGTTCCCGCCCTCGGGGCCGCCGCCTCCACCCTGGTCCTCGAGTCGCACATGCCCTACCGAAGGGTGTTCGACACCGTGTGGTCGGGACGGAGGAACCTGATCATGATGGCCTCCCAGATCGACCGCACCGGCAACCAGAACATCAGCGCCATCGGGGACTGGCACCGTCCCAAGGTCCAACTCATCGGGGTGCGGGGGGCCCCGGGCAACACCATCAACCATCCGACCAGCTACTGGGTGCCCAGCCACTCCACCCGGTCCTTCGTCGAGCAGGTCGACGTGGTCTCGGGCGTCGGCTACGCCCGGGCCGAGGCGGCCGGGCCTCCGGCCACCCGCTACCACGAGATCCGCCGGGTGGTCTCCAACCTGGGGGTCTTCGACTTCGACACCCCCGACCACGCCATGCGGCTGCGCTCGGTCCACCCCGGCGTGACCCTCGACCAGGTGGTCGAGGCCACCGGCTTCCCGTTGGCGGTGGGTTCCGAGGTGCCCGACACCCGTCAGCCCACGCCCGAGGAGCTGGAGCTCATCCGGACCGTCCTCGACCCGCGGGGGCTCCGCGAGCGCGAGGTCCGACCGTGACCGAGGCCGACGGGGTCCCGATCGACCGGGTCCATCCGGCCCTGCACACCCCGTTCTGCGAGCTGGTGGGCGTCCGGTACCCCATCGTGCAGACCGGCATGGGCTGGGTGGCCGGACCCCGCCTGGTGGCGGCCACCGCCGAGGCCGGGGGACTGGGCATCCTGGCCTCCTCCACCATGACCTTCCCCGAGCTGGTGGCGGCCATCAGCGACGTCCGGTCGCGCACCGACCGGCCCTTCGGCGTCAACATGCGCACCGACGTGGCCGACGTGGACGACCGGGTGGCCCTGATGATCGACCACGGGGTGCGGGTGGCCAGCTTCGCCCAGGCCCCGAAGCCCGAGCTGGTGGCCCGGTGCCAGGAGGCCGGGCTGGTGGTGATGCCGACCATCGGGGCCCGCCGGCACGCCGAGAAGATGGCCGGCTGGGGGGTGGACGCGGTCATCGCCCAGGGGGCCGAGGGCGGCGGTCACACCGGCTCGGTCCCCACCTCGCTGCTCACCCCGGCGGTGGTGGACGCGGTGGGGGGCACGGTGGAGGTGATCGCCGCCGGCGGATTCTTCGACGGCCGCGGCCTGGTGGCCGCCCTGGCCTACGGGGCCTCGGGCATCGCCATGGGCACCCGCTTCCTGCTCACCCAGGAGAGCAGGGTGCCCGACGAGGTCAAGCAGGTCTACCTCGGGACGCCGGTCACCGGCACCGTGGTGTCCTCCGCCATCGACGGCGCCCCGCAACGGGTCATCCGCACCGAGCTGGTCGACCGGCTGGAGCGCTCCGGCTGGCTGCGAACCCTGCCCCGGGCGCTGGCCAACGCCCGCGCCTTCCGGCGCGAGACCGCCACCTCCCTGCCCGCCCTGGTGAAGGAGGGCTGGGCGCTCAAGCAGAGCAACGAGCTGTCGTGGCCGCAGGTGGTCATGGCGGCCAACGCCCCGATGATGACCCGGGCGGCGCTGGTGGACGGCCGGACCGATGCCGGCATCCTGCCCACCGGCCAGGTGGTCGGCGAGATCGCCGAGCTGCCCACGGTGGCCGAGCTGATCGGTCGCATCGTGGCCGAGGCCGGCGCGGTGCTCGACCGGCTGGGCTCGCGCCCCTGACCCCGGGGCCGTCGATCGTCCCCTGCCGTCCGGGCCCGGACCGGTAGCATCGCTCGGCGATGACGTCCTCGACCACACGACCGGCGGCCGGGCAACCGGTCTTCGACCCCTTCGACCCCCGATGGGCCAGCGATCCCTTCCCGCTCTACGCCGAGTTGCGCGAGCGCGCCCCCATCCACCGGAACGACATGGGGTTCTGGGTAGTGGCCCGGCATGCCGACTGCCAGGCCATCCTCCGGGACCAGCGATCGAGCTCGGACACCATGAACGTGGACGTGGAGGGGGGCGGGGCCCCGGAGCGCTTCCGGCGGCGGCCCAGCGAGGCGAGCCCGATGGCGGCCGGGATCGTGGAGATGCGGCCGTTCTTGTTCCGGGATCCTCCCGACCACACCCGGCTCCGCGGCCTGGTGGCCCAGGCCTTCACTCCCCGGGTGGTCGAGTCCCTCCGGGTCCGGACCCAGGAGGTCGTCGACGAGTTGCTCGATGCCGCGCTGGAGGCCGGGACGGTGGACCTGCTGACCGAGTTCGCCTACCCCCTCCCGGTCCGCATCATCTGCGACCTGCTCGGCGTTCCCTTCGAGGACCAGGTGCGGTTCGAGGAGTGGTCCCACGCCCTGACCCGCGGGCTCGACCCCGACTTCCTCCTGACCGACGAGATCATCGAGGCGCGTGGGACCGCGGTGGTGCAGTTCGCCCAGTACTTCTTCGAGCTGCTGGCCGAGCGCAAGCGGTCCCCCGGCGAGGACCTGCTGAGCCGCCTGGCCGAGGCCGAGGACGACGGCACCGTGCTGAGCGAGACCGAGATGCTCTCGACATGCATCCTGTTGCTGGTGGCCGGGCACGAGACCATCGCCAACCTGATCTCCGGTGGGGTGCTGGCCCTGTTGCGCCATCCCGATCAGCTCGAGCGGTACCGCACCGATCCGGGCGTGCACCGGACCGCCTTCGAGGAGATGCTCCGATACGTGTCTCCCATCCAACTCACCGGCCGGGTGTTCACCGAGCCGTGCGAGTTCGGTGGTGTGCGCTTCGCCGCCGGGGACTACGCCATGGTGCTGATCGCCTCGGCCAACCACGACTCGGCCGAGTTCGAGGACGCCGAGGCGTTCGACATCACCCGCACTCCGAACGGCCACCTCGGTCTGGGATTCGGGGTCCACCACTGCCTGGGCGCGCCCCTGGCCCGGGTGGAGACCCAGGTCGCCCTCACCTCTCTGTTCCGCCGGGCCCCGAACCTGGCGTTGGCCGGCGACGAGGTGGCCTACAAGGCCAATGTGATCCTGCGGGGCGTCGAGGCCCTCCCGGTCATCATGGGGAGCTGAACCGAGGGCGCCGGCCCGACGGCGGTCAGGGTGGGCCCGGCACCGGCGTTGAAATCCCTGCTCAGGGAGGCCCCCCATTGTGCTGGCCCTGGTACTGGGCAATAATCTCTGGTTGTTCCACCTGAACCGCACCTGCCTGCCACCATCTGCCTACGTCGTAAGAAGTACGCCTGCCCCGGTCCGCGAGTCTCGATGCTCTGGCTTGTCGACCCCTTATTCGGCCCTGTCTCGGAGGAGTTGTGATGTCGGAAGCTCTCCACGCACTGTCCACGTCGGATCACCGAACCGCGGACCG
>DATCBL010000106.1:0-11041 GCA_036511875.1 Acidimicrobiales bacterium | reverse complement strand
GGCCGGCAAGGAGATCGGCCATCTGGCCAAGTGGCGGATTCCCTACCTGCGTCGCAACATCGGCTGTGTCTTCCAGGACTTCCGGCTCCTCCCCAACAAGTCGGTGTTCGAGAACGTGGCCTTCGCCCTCGAGGTCATCGGCCGGCCAAAGCACGTCATCGCCACTCAAGTACCCCAGGTCCTCGACCTGGTCGGACTGACCAAGAAGCGGGACAACCTGCCCCACGAGCTGTCCGGCGGCGAGCAGCAGCGGGTGGCGGTGGCCCGGGCCTTTGTGAACCGACCGCTGATCCTGTTGGCTGACGAGCCCACCGGCAACCTCGACCCGACCACCAGCCTCGGCATCATGAAGCTCCTCGACCGGATCAACCGCACTGGGACCACGGTCATCGTCGCCACCCACGACGCCGGCATGGTGGACCAGATGCGCCGCCGGGTCATCGAATTGGACCGGGGCCTCCTGGTGCGGGACCAGGCCCACGGGGTCTACGGGATCGACAGCGCCACCGCCGCCGGCGGGGCCGGGTCGCCCACCGGTCTGACGGTGGAGCCGGGTCTCCCGGCCAACGAGTTCCCCGACAGCTTCGCCGCCCGTACCTGATGCCCGTCTCGGCCGGATACGTCTCGCGGGAGGCCGCGACCAACCTGTGGCGCAACCGCCTGATGACGGTGGCCGCCATCCTCACCGTGGCGGTGTCCCTGGCCCTGGTCGGGTCGTCCCTGCTGCTCAAGCAGGGGGCGTCCAAGGCCACGGTGCGGTGGCAGGACGGTGTGTCCACCATCGTGTGGGTGAAGCCCTCGGCCGGCCCCACCCTGAGGCAGTCCATCGGGACCGGGCTGCACCAGTCGCCCTACATCAAGTCGTGCCTCTTCCGCAGCCAGGCCTACGACTACAACGAGGCCAAGACCATCCTGGCCGCCGACGAGTTCAACGCCACGTCGCTCTCCGACTACCCGTCGTCCTTCCGATGCGTGCTCAACGACCCCTCGCAGGCCCCCGCCGTCTACCAGACCTACATCACCAAGCCCGGGGTGGCCAGCATCCAGTATCCCGGACAGCAGATCAAGACCATGCAGAGCGTGATCCGGATCCTCCAGTGGGTCTTCCTGTCGGTGGCGGTGGTGCTCCTGCTGTCGGCGTCGGTGCTGATCCTCAACACCATCCGGATGGCCATCTTCGCCCGCAGGAGGGAGGTGTCGGTCATGAAGTTGGTCGGCGCCACCAACTGGTTCATCCGGTTGCCGTTCATGGCCGAGGGGCTGATCCAGGGTCTGGCCGGCGCCGCGGTGGCCGTGCTGGTGGTGCTGGCCCTGTACTTCGGCATCGGGCTCAACACCACCAAGACCGCGGCCAACCAGGGGAGCATCATCGCCCAGATGTCCCTGGGCGGGTGGGAGGTGGCCAGCACCTGCATCCTGGTGGCGGTGGTGGGCGTGGTGGTCGGCGTGGTGGGTTCGGCCTTCGCCGTCCGCCGCTTCCTCGACGTCTGACGCCACCGACCGCGCCCAGCCGAACCACGAGGTGCTCGCCCATGACGAGCCGGTGGTGACCAGGGCATGAGGACCGAGTGAGCAGCCAGCTCGTCTTTCCGACCGCGCCGATGGGCGCCCTGGGCCAGGTGGCCCGGTGGCCGGTCGCCCGGGCGGGGGCGGCCGTGCTCCGCTTCGACCCGCCGACCGGTGACCGCCCGGCGGCCGCCCGACCGATCGGGGTCACCGGGCCAACCGAGCACCTCCTCCGATGGGCCTCGGTGACCAAACCGGCCACCGCCCTGGCCGCCCTGGTCGCCGTCGAGGAGGGCACCCTCTCCCTGGACCAGCCGGCGGGACCGGCCGGCAGCACGGTGCGCCATCTCCTGGCCCACGCCTCGGGCCTCGGGGCCGACGGTGAGGCCCCGGCGGCGGCGCCGGGCACCCGCCGGGTCTACTCCAACACCGGCTACACCGTGCTGGCCGACCTCCTCGCCGACCGGTCTGGCCTGTCGTTCGGCGACTACCTGGGCCAGGCGGTCCTCGGTCCCCTGGGCATGACCGGGACCACCCTCGACCCCGACGCCGCCGGGGGCCCGGCGGCCGCCGGACTGGTGGGTCCTCTGATCGACCTGGTGGCGCTGGGCTCGGAGTGGGCCGTGCCCACCCTGGTCTCCGCCGAGACCCACCGGGAGGCCACGTCGGTGCAGTTCCCGGGGCTGGCCGGCGTGTTGCCCGGGTTCCAGCGCTTCGACCCCTGTGACTGGGGGTTGGGCGTGGAGATCCGGGGCCACAAGCAGCCCCACTGGACCGGATCGGCCAACTCGCCACGCACCTACGGACACTTCGGGCGGAGCGGGGCCTTCGTGTGGGTGGATCCGCAGGCCGGCGTGGTCTGCGCCGGATTCGGGGATCGCGCCTTCGGGCCCTGGTCGGTGCGGGCCTGGCCGGCCCTGTCCGACTCCGTGCTGGCCGAGCTGGCCTCCGGGGGCCAGCTCGCGTAGGGATCCGGGCCCGGCCCGATGCCGGTCCGACTTCACGTCTAGGCTGCGGCCCATGAAGGGCGTCATCCTCGCGGGGGGCACGGGTTCGCGGCTCCATCCACTCACCCGCATCACCAACAAGCACCTGTTACCCATCTACGACCGACCGATGATCAACTGGGGCATCGAGGCGTTGGTCAACGCCGAGATCACCGAGATCATGCTGGTCACCGGGGGCACCCACGCCGGCGAGTTCCTGCGCCTGCTGGGCAACGGCCAGGAGTTCGGGATCGATCGTCTGAGCTACGGCTATCAGGATCGGCCCGGCGGCATCGCCGAGGCCCTGGGGCTGGCCGCCCGCTTCGTCGACGGTGAGCCGGTGCTGGTGATGCTGGCCGACAACATCGTCGAGCGTTCCATCAAGCCCATGGTCGACGCCTTCAAGGGCGATCCCCACGGCGCCCGGATCCTCCTCACCCCGGTGGAGGAGGACGAGCATCTCCGCCACCTCGGCGTACCCACCTTCGACGACGGGCAGCGGGTGGTCGGGATCGTGGAGAAGCCCGAGCAGCCCGACTCCAAATTCGGCGTCACCGGCATCTACTGCTACGACGCCGATGTCTTCGATGTCATCCCCACCTTGATGCCCTCCGGTCGAGGCGAGCTCGAGATCACCGACGTGAACAACTACTACATCGGCGAGGGCACCATGGCCTACGACGTCCTCGAGGGCTTCTGGGGTGACGCCGGCGAATCGATCGACGCGTACTACACGGTCAACGACTTCGTCCGGACCCACGGGGCCAACAAGGGCTGAGTCTCCGGCGGGGGTCAGCCCGGCGCCACCCCGGCCCACGCCGCCGAGTCGGCCCGGTGCCGGGAGTAGTCCACCTTGCCGGCCGGCGAGCGTCCGATGGTGTCGACCACCCGGACCCGACGGGGGGCCTTGTAGCCGGCCAGTCGCGCCTTGACGTGATCGATGACCGCCTCGGCGGTGACCGAGCCGGGATCGGTGCCGGGGGACAGCTCGACCACCGCCACGATCTCCTCGCCGAATCGCTCGTCGGGGATGCCCACCACCACCGCGTCGGCCACGCCGTCGATGGTCTTGATGGCCTCCTCCACCTCCTCGGGATAGACCTTCTCGCCGCCGGTGTTGATGACCACCGAGCCCCGGCCCAGCAGGTGGATGGAGCCATCCGCTCCCACCTCGGCGTAGTCGCCGGGCACCGAGTAGCGGACGCCGTCGATGGTGCGGAAGGTGGCCGCCGACTTGGCCTCGTCCTTGTAGTACCCGAGGGGGATCCGGCCGCCCAGGGCCAGCACCCCGCTCTTTCCCGAGCCCGCCTCGACGTCCCGGCCGTCGTCACCGATGACCCGGACCTCGGGCCCGAGGGAGAACCGGGCCGTCCGGGCCGACGACGTGCCCGAGGAGACCGACGTCCCCATGCCCAGGGCCTCCGACGAGGAGAAGGCGTCGACCAGGAGCATCCCGGGATAGTGGGCCAGGAGCCCCTGCTTGACCGGCTCGCTCCACATGACCCCCGACGAGATGATCCCCACCAGGCTGGTCAGGTCCCATCGACCGGGGTGGGCGTCGAGGACGGCGAGGATGGGTCGGGCGAACACGTCGCCCACGATGACCAGGCCGTTGACCTGTTCCCGCACGACCGTGTCGAGGAGCTCGACCGGATCGAACTGCCGCGAGGTCAAGGTGACGACCCGTCCGCCCTCGTTGAGGCACTCGAGGGCGGTGAAGCCCCCGGTGCCGTGCATCAGGGGGCAGGCCGGCAGCAGGGTCATCCCCCGACCACTCCTCGCCAGCTCGGCCCGGACGTCGTCGGGACCACCGCCGTCGGGATACCGACGGAATCCGGCTCCGTTGAGACGGGCGAAGAGGTCGTCCTGGCGCCACATGACCCCTTTGGGCAGGCCCGTGGTCCCCCCGGTGTAGAGCATCATCAGGTCGTCGGGGCTGCGGCCCCAGGGTGTCCGCACCCGGTCGTCCGCCGGCGATCCTCCCGACGGGGCACCGGCGGACGCCGGGACCTCGTAGGGGACGGCCCAGACCGGGCAGGACGAGGTCCCGTCGTCGACCCACAACCAGGTGCGGATCCGGGGCAGCCGCGAGCGGATCCCCTCGATGCGGGGCACGAAGGCGCCGTGGAACACCACCGCCACGGTGTCGGCGTTCTCCCACAGGTAGACGAGCTCGTCGTCGGCGTACCGGTAGTTGGTGTTGATGGGAACCAGGGCCAGCTTGAGGCAGGCGAACGTGGCTTCCAGGTACTCCGGGCCGTTGTACAGGTAGAGGGCCACCTTGTCCTGACGGCCGATCCCAGTGTCGAGCAACCAGCGGGCGAGGCGGTCGGCCCGTCGGTCGAACTCGGACCAGGACAGGGTGCGGTCGCCGTGGGTCAGGGCGGGCGCGTCGGGCAGCGCCTCGGCCACGGCCTCCCAGACATCGGCAAAGATCCACGTGCTCACATTCCACTCCCCACTTCCGGCCCACCGAACCGTGCGCCGATCGCCCGGCCACCGCCGGGTCCGGTGACCCGACCGAGCCGCGACGTCGGGAGAAGAACGCCTACCCCGACCAAGGCCGGGGGCACGAGATTCCCGAACCCGGTCAGCCTACGCTGGCCGACATGGACTTCGCACTGCCGACCGAGGACGACCCCCGGCGGATCCCGGTGCGGGAGTGGCTGGAGGAACACCCCACGCCGTCGGCGCGCCAACTGGCCGAGCAGGGCCTGGTGGCCCCCCACTGGCCGGCGCCGTGGGGACTGGGGGCCGACCCCACGCACCAGCTGATCGTGGACGACGAGCTGCGGCGGGCCGGGGTGCGGCGACCGGAGAACACCATCGGGATCGGTTGGGCCGGGCCCACCCTCGTCCACGCCGGCACGCCCGAGCAGAAGGAGCGGTACCTGCTCCCGCTCCTGGCCGCCGAGGAGATCTGGTGCCAGCTCTTCAGCGAGCCCGGCGCCGGGTCGGACCTTGCCTCATTGACCACCTGGGCCGAGTTGGACGGCGACCAGTGGGTGGTCGACGGGCAGAAGGTCTGGACCTCGTACGCCCACACCGCCCGGTTCGGCATCCTGCTGGCCCGGACCGAGCCCGAGGCACCCGAGCACCAGGGGATCTCGTACTTCATCTGCCCGATGGACGCCCCCGGGGTGACGGTGCGGCCCCTCGTCGACATGACCGGCTCCCACACCTTCAACGAGGTCACGCTGGACCGGGTCCGCCTGGACGGCGACAGCCTGGTCGGCGCCCGGGGCCGGGGCTGGTCGCTGGCCAAGGTCACGCTGGCCAACGAGCGGGTGTCGCTCTCCGGCTCGGGGGCGCTCTGGGGCATGGGTCCGACTGCGGCCGACCTGGTCCGACTGGTGGGCCGCTCGGGGGTGACGGTCAGCCCCCTGATGCGCCAGCGCCTGGCCCGTCTGTGGGGGGAGGGCGAGATCCTCCGACTGCTCCGCCTGCGCACGGTCTCGGCCGCGGTGGCCGGCACCGAGCCGGGACCCGAGGCCTCGGTGCGCAAGGCGCTGGCCGACCTCCACGGGCAGCACATCATGACCCTGGCCAACGACCTGGCCGGGGCCCGGGGGATGGTCGAGGGGGCCATGCCGGTCCCGCCGACCGGGGCTGACGGCGCCGCCCCGTTCGATCCGCTGTGGAGCTACGGGTTCCTGTTCGCCCCGGCCCTGACCATCGGTGGAGGGACGTCCGAGGTGCAGCGCAACATCGTGGCCGAACGGACCCTGGGGCTGCCCCACGACCCCCGGCCTGATCCGCGGTCGGGAGCTCAGCCGGCCAGCGGCCCGGCGTCCTCGTAGCCCTGGCGCACACCCTGGCCGGCCTGGCGGACCAGCTGGTCGGGCTCGTACAACATCCAATAGGCGTTGCGGGCGTGCTTGCGGGACCGGTCGACGCACACCTTGGCCAGGGCCGCCGGGTCCTCCTCCTCGCCCTCGTGCACGAACACCTCGAGGATGTGGGTCGACGTCATCAGCTGGGCCTGCATCAGCCCCTGGGACGCCTCGTGGGCACAGACCTGGTCGATGGCCGCCTTGCCGGGCATCCCGAGCGCCACCACGATCCGGCAGCCCTCACCCTCGATGATCCGCTTGCACTCCACGGCCAGGTCCTTGAACCCCGGGACGGTGCGGCGGACCACCTCAAAGGTGGTGCCGAAGCCCGGACAGCCCTCGAGTTCCTCGACGGCCTCGCGCCCCATGTCGTAGCGGGCGAACATGGTGTCCACGACACCGATCCGGTCCATGGCGGAATCCTATCGGCCGGGGGTCCCGGACCGACCTCCGGCCGGGCCTCGGGGGAGGCCGGGGTCCTGGTTCGACCCGGCCGCGCCGGGTCGACAAGACTCTCCCCGATGACGACCAGGCCCGCCCCATCTCCCGACGCTGCGTCCTGGGCCCGGCGCGACGCGGCCGTGGTGTGGCACGGCTTCACCCAGATGGCCGCCTATCCGGACAACGCCCCGGTCACTGTGGAACGGGCCGAGGGTCGGGAGTTGATCGACGTCGACGGGCGTCGGTACTTCGATGCAATCTCGTCCCTGTGGGTGACCACCCTCGGCCACCACGTTCCCGAGCTCGACGCCGCGGTGACCGAGCAGCTGGGGAAGGTGGCCCATGCCACGCTGCTGGGCAACGGGAGCCGGGCCGCGGTGGAGTTCGCCGAGGCCCTGGCCGCGGTGGTGCCGGTGGTCGACGCCCACGTGCTGTTCGCCTCCGACGGTGCCGTGGCCGTCGAGCAGGCGCTCAAGATCGCCTTCCAGTACTGGGTCAACCGGGGGGAGTCCGGCCACCATCAGTTCCTGGCCCTCGGCGACGCCTACCACGGCGACACCGTGGGCGCCCTGTCCCTGGGCGACGGAGGGTTCGGCACCGCCCTCTTCGACCCGCTGCGCTTTCCGGTCATCCGCACCCCGGGCTACGCCGCCGAGGACTGGGCCACCAAGATGATCGGCTGCATCGAGGCCCACGCCGACACCCTGGCCGCGGTGGTCATCGAGCCGTTGGTCCAGGGGGCGTCGGGCATCCTGGTGGCCGAGCCCGCCGACCTGGCCCGGGTCGGCGAGGCCTGCCGGTCCCGGGACGTCCTGCTGGTCTGCGACGAGGTGGCCACCGGCTTCGGACGGACGGGAAAGCTGTTCGCCTCGGAGTGGGCCGGGAGGGACTTCCACCCGGACCTGCTCTGCCTGGGCAAGGGCATCACCGGGGGGTACCTGCCCCTGTCGGCCACCGTGGCCTCGGGGAGGGTGTTCGCCGCCTTCGACGGCCCCGACCTGGGCCGGTCGACCTTCTACCACGGCCACTCCTACGGGGGGAACGCCCTGGCCTGCGCGGTGGCCCTGCGCCACCTCGAGCTCATCGAGGCCTGGGACGTGCTGGCCAACGTGGCCTCGTCGTCCGAGCACCTGGCCGCCCGGCTCGTCGGTTCGGTGGCCGGGCGGCCCGGCGTGGGGGCCATCCGCCAGCGGGGCCTGATGGCCGGCGTGGAGCTGGACCCGCCCCTCGGCTCGGAGCGGTGGGGCCGCCGGGTCTGCGCCGCGGCGGTGGAGCGGGGGGTCCTGCTCCGGCCGCTCGGGGACGTGGTGGTGGTGATGCCGCCCCTGACCACCACGGTCGGGGAGATCGACCGGATCGTCGACGTCCTGGTCGACGCCGTCGATGCGGTGGCGGCCGAGGACCGCGAGTGAGCCGGGACGGGCTGCCCGTCGAAGCCGGAACCCGGGCCAGCGAGGCTCCGGACGCCGGGTCACGGGAGCCGGTGACTCCGTGGTCGGCCTGGGTGGACGGGTCGAATCGGATGGTCGAGGCGGCCGGACAGTGGCGCCGGCCCCGCTCGTTCGACGCCAGGGGACCGGCGGGTCTCCTGGAGGAGGCCGGCACCGCCTCCCGTCCGGTCGTCTCCTTCGCCTCGAACGACTACCTCGGCCTCACCACCGATCCCGAGGTGGTGGCGGCGGCCCATCGTGCCCTCGATCGATGGGGCTCGGGGTCGGGTGCGTCACGTCTGGTCACCGGCTCCCGACCGGTGCACGCCGAGCTGGAGGCCGCGCTGGCCTCGTGGAAGGAGTGCGATCGGGCCGTGGTCTTCCCGACCGGATTCGCCGCCAACCTCTCGGTGCTGTCGGTCTTCGGGGGCCAGGGGGCCCACGTCTTCTCCGATGAGCTCAACCACGCCTCCATCATCGACGGCTGCCGGCTGGGGCGGGCCGGGGTCACCGTCTACCCCCACCGGGACCTGGGCCGGCTCGACGCCCTGGTGGGTGGGAGCCCGGGGCGACCCATCATCGTCACCGACACGGTGTTCTCCATGGACGGGGACGAGGCCGACCTCGCCGGCCTGGTGTCCCTGGCCCACCGGCACGGCGCCCTCCTGGTCCTCGACGAGGCGCACGCCGTCCTCGGCCCCGACCTGCCGGGCGGAGCGAGATCGGGGGGAGGGGAGATCCTCCGGATGGGCACCCTGTCCAAGGCCCTTTCGTCCCTCGGCGGCTTCGTGGCCGGCCCGAGCCGGTTCGTGGAGCTGCTGGAGAACCGGGCCCGGCCCTACATCTTCACCACCGCCCCCACCCCGGCCGACGCCGCCGCGGCGCTGGCCGCCCTGGAGATCGTGCGGTCCTCCCGGGGCGCGTCCCTCCGGGCCCGACTGGCCGGGCACGTGGACCGGGTCACCCGGCACCTGGGCCGGCCGGGCCATCGCGCGCCGATCATCCCGGTGGTCATCGGGGACGAGGCCGACGCGGTGTCGGCCTCGGCCGACCTCCTGGCCCTCGGGCTGTGGGTCCCGGCCATCCGGCCCCCCACCGTCCCCCAGGGCACGGCGCGGCTGCGGATCACCCTGTCGTCGGTCCACACCGACGAGCAGGTGGACCGGCTGGTGTCGGGGCTGGCCCGGCTGGGGTTGGGCCGATCCGGGCCGTCGGCGGGCGGCCCCGGCGGCCCGAGGGCTGACCTTGCGTCCTGATCGTCTGGTCCTGGTGTGCGGCACCGGCACCGAAGTGGGCAAGACCTGGGTCTGCGGGCGGCTGCTGGTGGAGCTGCGGTCCCGGGGGGTCTCGGTGGCGGCCCGCAAGCCGGCCCAGTCCTTCGACGTGGACTCCGAAGGCGGGCGCCTCGGGGGGCCCACCGACGCCGAGCTCCTCGGCGTGGCCTCGGGTGAGCATCCCGACGTGGTCTGCCCCCCGTTCCGCTCCTACCACCGGGCCATGGCCCCGCCGATGGCCGCCGAGGCGTTGGGTCTGCCCCCGTTCACCGTGGCCGACCTGGTGGAGGAGATGGTCTGGCCGGCCGACGGGGTCCAGGTGGGTGTGGTGGAGATGGCCGGGGGGGTCCGGTCCCCCCAGGCCTCCGACGGGGACTGTACCGACCTGGTGGCGGCCCTGGCCCCCGAGGTGGTGGTCCTGGTGTCCGACGCCGGACTCGGGACCATCAACGCGGTCCGGATGTCGATGGACGCGCTGGCCTCCGCGGCCCCGCCCTCGTCCGACCCGGTGGTGGTCCTGGACCGGTTCGACGGCCACCACGACATCCACCGGCGCAACCGGGCCTGGCTGGCCGACCGCCGCGGCTACCGGGTGGTGGTACTGCCCGGTGAGGTGGCGGCGCTGGCCGACCTGGTCGGGGTCAGAACCCGAAGCCGGCCGCGTCCACCACGGCCCGGCTGAACGGTCGCACCAGCGCCCGCAGCTCGGCACAGCCCGCCTCGCCCAGGACCTCGTAGGCGTGGACGGCCGAACGGTCGGTCTCCTCCTCGATCCGCTGGCGGAGGGCCGTCCCACCATCGGTGAGGGCCAGGGACGCCCGGTGGGCGTCGGAGGGCTCCACCCGGGCCACCAGGCCCCGAGCCACCAACCGGTCCACGCCGGCCTCCCAGTCGTCCTCCGGCCAGCCCCGGGTGACCCGGAGGAACCCCTCGGGCAGGTCGCCGGTGGCCAAGTGGAGGCCCAGGGCCTCCACCGGATCCAGGTCGTGCTGGACCAACGCCGCGATGTGCCCGTCGCCCCGGAACTCACGCAACAGGGTCTGGGCGTGCCAGAGCACCAGATGGGGGTGGTCGGGCCAGGGCAGCCCGGCATGGGCGGCGAACAGGGGGCGGCCTTCGTAGCGTCCGGTGGCCCGCTCGGCCGCACCCCGGGCCAGTCCCGCCGCCCGTGACATCTCGGCGGAGTCGACGGCGTCGCCGAGCATGCGACGCAGGGCGGCGTCGGCCGCGTCCAGGCGAGCACCGAGCACCGCGGCCGGGGTGGCGGCGTCCCAGGCCGAGGGGATGGCCTCCCGCACCAGGCCGGGGTGGAAGTTGAAGAAGGTGGCGATCACCGTGTCGGCTCCCACCGCCCCCATGGCCGCCGACCTCGAGGCGAAGTAGCCGGCCTCCGACCGGAGTCCCAGACGGGTGTAGGACTCGGTGGCCTCGGGAGCGAAGTAGATCATCCCGTGGATCGGCTCGACCGTGCGACAGGTCTTGCGGGCGGTCAGCGGGTCGAACGACTCAGGGGCGGGGGAGGGGCCGGTCATGGCCCACGGTATCCCGAACCGGGGCCGGGGCCGAGGTGC
>DATCBL010000105.1:0-8867 GCA_036511875.1 Acidimicrobiales bacterium | reverse complement strand
TCCCGATGTCCACCCCTACTCGGGCTGCTCCATGATCGTGGTGCCGGCCGACACCCCCGGCGTCGAGATCGTGCGAGACGTGGCCACCATGGAAGACCCCGTCCAGCACTTCGGGAAGTTCGGCGGTCACGCCGAGATCATCTACCGCGAGGTGCGGGTTCCCTACGCCAACCTGGTGGGGCTCGAAGGGGAGGGGTTCCTACTGGCCCAGAAGCGCCTGGGGCCGGGCCGCATCCATCACTGCATGCGGTGGTTGGGGCAGTCCAAGCGGGCCTTCGACATGCTGTGCGAGCGGGCGGTGTCCCGTACCACCCACAAGTCCCTCCTGGCCGAGAAGCAGACCATCCAGAACTGGGTGGCCGACTCACTCGCCGAGATGACCGCGGCACGCCTCATGACCCTGTACGCGGCGTGGAAGATGGACGAGCAGGGCGCCTCGGCGGCACGGGTGGAGATCGCCATGATCAAGTACTACGGCGCCGGGGTGCTGTACAACGTGATCGACCGGGCCATCCAGGTCCACGGGGCCCTCGGCTTCTCCACCGACCTCCCCCTCGAGTCGATGTACCGCCATGCCCGGGCCGCCCGCATCTACGACGGGCCCGACGAGGTGCACAAGGTCACCGTGGCCCGCCAGACCCTCAAGGGGTACAAGCCGGTGGACGTCCCGAGCGAGCACGTGCCCACCCGCCGGGCCGAGGCCCGGCAGCGCTTCGCCCACCTGCTGGAGGCCGAGACCGCCGACCTCTGACCGGCCCGACCGGTCGGACCGGGGGCCGGCGGACCGGCCGGTACCCTGGTCGCCTCGTGGCCGTACTCGTCGATCTCCAGCAGGTGACGGTCCGACGGGTCGATCGGGCGCTGTTCGAAGACCTCTCCCTCACCGTCTCCGACGGTGACCGGGTGGGCGTGGTGGGGAGCAACGGAGCCGGGAAGTCCACGCTGCTCCGGACCGCGGCCGGCCTCGAGCGGCCGGACGAGGGCCGGGTGCTCCGGGGTCGGGGTGCCCGGGTCGGCTACCTCGACCAGGTCCCGGAGCTGCCGGCGGGCTCGGTGAGGTCGGCGGTCGGGCCCGGGTGGGAGGCCGAGTCGGCCCTCGAGCGCCTGGGGATGGGCCCGCTCATCGATGCCCAGGTGTCCACGCTGTCCGGGGGGGAGGCCAAGCGGGTGGCCTTGGCCCGCGTGCTGGCCCAACCGTCCGAGCTCCTGGTGTTGGACGAGCCCACCAACCACCTCGACCTGGGCGCGGTGGCCTGGCTCGAGCGGCGCCTGGCCACCTGGCCCGGGGGCCTGGTGCTGGTCACCCACGACCGCCACCTCCTCGATCGGGTGACCACCCGGATGGTCGAGCTCGACCGGGGCCGGTCCTTCGTGCACGAGGGTGGGTACGGGTCCTATCTCGAGGCCCGGGCCGAGCGCGACGCCCAGGCGGCGACGGACGAATCGACCCGCCGGAACCTGGCCCGCCGGGAGCTGGCCTGGCTGCAGCGAGGGGCCCAGGCCCGGTCGCGCAAGCCCCGGGCCCGGACCGACGCCGCCCGCCGGCTGATCGACCGGCGGCCCGAGGGCCCGCCCCGCTCCGCCGAGCTCGAGCTGAGCGGTGACGCGCCGCGGCTCGGTGACAAGGTCATCGAGTGCCGCGGGGTCGGCTTCGGGTACGACCGGGGACCGCGGGTGCTCACCGGGGTGGAGTTGGTGCTCGACCGGCGCGAGCGCCTGGGCATCGTCGGGGCCAACGGCACCGGCAAGTCGACCCTGGTCGAGCTGTTGGCCGGACGCCTCCGTCCCACCTCGGGACGGGTGGAGACCGGACCGACCGTGGTCGTCGGCTACTACGACCAGCAGGGCGTGGCGCTGGACCCCCAGGCGCGGGTCCAGGATCTGGTGGCCGGTCCGCACCGGTCACCGGGATCGTTGGCCGACGTGGCCCTCATGAAGCGGTTCTGGTTCACCGGTCAGCTGCCCTTTGCCCGGGTGGGCACGCTGTCGGGCGGTGAGCGCCGGAGGCTCCAGCTCCTGTTGGTGCTGGCCGGTCGGCCCAACGTGCTGTTCCTCGACGAGCCGACCAACGACCTCGATCTGGACACCCTGCGCATCCTCGAGGACTTCCTCGAGGAGTGGCCGGGTGCGCTGGTCGTGGTCAGCCACGACCGCACGTTCCTGGAGAGGACCACCGAGCGCCTGGTGGCGGTGGAGCCGGGCGGCACGGTGACTCCGGTGGCCGGAGGCGTGGAGGCCTGGGTGGCCCGGGTCGAGGGCGGCGGGCCGGGCCGGGGAAGGGGACCGGCCCCACCGGCCCCGGGCCCGTCGGTGGGACCGTCCCCCTCCCCCCTCGGACCGCGGCCCCGTCCCGAGGGCGTGGGCGGCGCGGCGCCGCTCGGCCGACGGCTTCGGGAGGCCGAGAAGGAGATGGCCCGGCTGGAGCGGCAGCGGGACCGGATCACCGGGGCGCTGACCGCCGCCCAGAACCATCAGGAGATGACCCGGTTGGGGGCCGAGCTGGCCGAGGCGCAACGGGCCCTCGACCAGGCCGAGGAGCGATGGCTGTCCCTGGCCGAGGAGGCCGAGACGCGGTCCTGACCCACCGTTGGCGGTCGGCCGACCGGTCGCGCCGAACCTTCAGGCCCAGCGGGGTCTCCGGGCCGCTCCGATCCGGCGCCCGGACCTCCGACCGTGACGGAGCCCGGCCACGGCCCACGGCAGGTGGGCCAGGGCGTCGAGGGCCAGCACCGCCCCCACCCCGACCGCCGCCCCTCCGAGGGCGTCGGTCGGGTAGTGCCAGCGCAACACGACGACCGCGGCGCACACCCCGGCGGTGACCGCGGCGCCGGCCGTCGCCACCAGGGGGCGGGCCAGCGTCGGTGCCACCAGCACGGCCGCGGTCATCAGGGCGGCGACCGCGGCGACGGTGCCGGACGGGTAGGAGGCGGCCCCGGTGAGGCCGAGATGCCGACCCACCAGGGGTTTGGCCAGGTCCTGGACGATCAGGACGGCCACGACCGGCGCGGTGGCACAGGCCACGGCCCGGACCCAGTCACGCAGGACGGCCACCACGAAGACCGCGGCCACCCCGACGATCAGGGCGACCAGCGAACCGGCGGCGACCAGGTCGTGGGCCCAGCGAGATGCGGGATCGGCGGGGAGCACGGCGTAGCCCCAGACGTCGAGGCGGTTGGGCCAGGGTCGGTGCACGAAGGCCAGGCCGGCCGTCGCCGCCACGGCCAGCGCGCCGAGCCCGCCCAGGAGCTGGGCGGAGGTGCCGGCCACGGTGGCCGCCCGGGGTCCCCGGCGGCGGGTCGAAGGAGGTCCGGGCATGGCCCGAGGCTACGGGCCGGGGGGGCCGATGTCCGCGCGAGGGTGGCGCATCAGGCGGGGGCCGCTCCGGCCCCGACGGAGGAGGTCAGGGCGACCCCGGGTCGTCGGGGGGTAGGTCGGCGAACACCGGCGGGCGCTTCTCCTGCAGGGCGGCCACCCCCTCGCGGTAGTCGGCCCCGGCCATCATCGGGTCGAGCAGGTCCTCGGCGGACCGCACCGATTCGGCCGCCGTCGAGTGGAAGGCCTCGTAGACCTGCCGCTTCGACGCCGCCATGGATGCCGGGGAGACCGAGGTGCCCAGGGTGCCGGCGTACTCGGCGACGCAGCCGGCCAGCTCGTCGACCGGCACCACCGCCTTCACCAGGCCCAGGTCCAGGGCCTCCTCGGCGGTGAAGGTGCGACTGGACAGGATGAGGTCGAGGGCGCGGGGGAGACCGATCAGCTTGGGCAGCAACCAGGCCAGGCCGAAGGCGCAGGGGAGTCCGAGCTTGCCGTGGGCGGTGGTGAACTTGGCCCCCGCCGCGGCGAATCGCAGGTCGCAGTAGCAGGCCAGCGCGAAGCCGATGCCGGCCGCCGGTCCGTTGACCGCGGCGATGATCGGCTTGGGCACCCCGAAGTGGTAGGCCAGCTCGGCGTCGAACTCCGGGCGGACGCCGAAGCCCGGCCGGTCGAGATGCTCGGCGTCCCACGTCCGGTAGGAGCCCCGCCGGGCGTGCCCGGCCAGGTCCTCGGACTCGGCCCCGGCGCAGAACCCCCGCCCGTCCCCGGTCACCACGATGACCCGGACGGCGGGGTCGTCGCTGGCCTGGCGGAGACAGGAGCGGTACTCGGCGTTCATCTGGGCCGTCCAGGCGTTGAGTCGCTCGGGCCGGTGGAGGGTGATGGTGGCCACCCGCTGGTGGACGTCGTAGCGGGTGACCTCGAGGTCGGGGGTCCCCGGGGGGGCCATCAGGGCGCGCCTCCCGGTGGGCCGACGCGTCCCTCGGCCGGCGATCGGGCCAACCTCAGTAGCGGTAGGTGTCCGGCTTGTACGGGCCGTCCACCGCGACCCCGATGTACTCGGCCTGCTCCTTCGAGAGGGTGGTCAGCCGGACGCCGAGGGCGTCGAGGTGGAGCCGGGCCACCTTCTCGTCGAGGTGCTTGGGGAGCACGTAGACCTTGTTCTCGTACTGGCCGGCGTTGTTGAACAGCTCCATCTGGGCCATGGTCTGGTTGGTGAACGAGTTGGACATCACGAAGCTCGGATGACCGGTGGCGTTGCCCAGGTTGAGCAGCCGACCCTCGGACAGGATGATCACCGCGTGACCGTCGGCGAAGACCCACTTGTCCACCTGGGGCTTGATGTTGACCCGCTCGATCCCGTCGATCTTCATCAGCCCGGCCATGTCGATCTCGTTGTCGAAGTGCCCGATGTTGCCCACGATGGCCTGGTGCTTCATCCGGCCCATGTGCTCGGCGGTGATGACGTCCTTGTTGCCGGTGGTGGTGACGAAGATGTCGGCCGAGCTCACCACGTCCTCGAGCGTGGCCACCTGGTAGCCGTCCATGGCCGCCTGGAGGGCACAGATGGGATCGATCTCGGTGACCACCACCCGGGCCCCCTGGCCGCGCAGGGACTCGGTACAGCCCTTGCCCACGTCGCCGTAGCCGCACACCACCGCCACCTTTCCTCCGATGAGCACGTCGGTGGCCCGGTTGATGCCGTCGATGAGCGAGTGCCGGCAGCCGTACTTGTTGTCGAACTTCGACTTGGTGACGGCGTCGTTGACGTTGATGGCGGTGAACAGCAACTCACCGGTCTGCTCCATCTCGTTCAACCGGTGCACACCGGTGGTGGTCTCCTCGGACACGCCCTGGATGCCGTTGGCGATGGTCGTCCAACGGGTGGGGTCCTCGGCCAGGCCCCGGGTCAGCACCTCCAGCACCACGCCGAACTCCTCGGAGTCGGCGGTGGCCGGATCGGGCACCGCGCCGGCCTTCTCGAATTCCACGCCCTTGTGGACCAACAGGGTGGCGTCCCCACCGTCGTCGAGGATCATGGTCGGCCCCGGCCCCGGCCAGCGCAGGGCCTGCTCGGTGCACCACCAGTACTCTTCCAGGCTCTCGCCCTTCCAGGCGAAGACCGGCACCCCGGCTGGCCGGTCGACGGTGCCCGTCGGCCCGACGGCCACCGCGGCGGCGGCGTGGTCCTGGGTGGAGAAGATGTTGCAGCTGGCCCAGCGAACCTCGGCCCCGAGGGCGGTGAGGGTCTCGATGAGCACGGCGGTCTGGATGGTCATGTGGAGGGAACCGGTGATCCGGGCTCCGGCCAGCGGCTGCTCCGAGGCGTGCTCGGCCCGCATGGCCATCAGGCCGGGCATCTCGTGTTCGGCCAGCTCGATCTCCTTGCGGCCGAACTCGGCCAGGGAGAGATCAGCAACCTTGAAGTCGGTGTGCTGGGTGCTGGTCATGGACGCTCCTTCACTTGGGCCGGTCCTATCGGGGACCGGGTTGGGTGTCACGGTGGGTCGGCCGCCGTGCTGGCCGACCAGGAGCGGGCCGACCACCTCGGAAGAGGTCGCTGCGCCCCGGAGTCGACCCCAGCATGGTAGCCGAACGGGCCGGACCGACCCCCGGGCGTACCGGTGGGCGGACGGGCTCAGGGCACGTTGACTGATGCGGTCAGGGGGAGATCGGCCGACGACGGCCCGACCGAGAAGGTGTAGGTGCCGGGCACGGTGGTCCAGGCGCGGCCCAGGTAGACCCGGAGCGCCGAGGCCGGAACGGACAGCGTGACCACCCGGGACTGTCCCGGGCCCAGGCTCACCGGTGCGAACGCCTCCAGCTGGGCCGGGGGCTCCCCGGTGGCGGTGGGGAAGGTCAGGTAGGCCTGGGGCACGGCGATCCCGGCCCGGCCCCCGGTGTTGGCCACCCGGACGCGGAGGGCATAGCCGGTGGCCGACCGGGCCACGGCGAGCCGGTCTATCGAGAACCGGGTATAGGAGAGCCCGAATCCGAACGGGAACAACGGCTGGATCCCGGTGGCGTGGTCGTAGCGGTAGCCCACGTCGAGGCCCTCGGAGTAGGAAGAGGTCAGGTCGACCCCGGGCCACTGGGACGGGGCGGCGACGGCGGTGAGGGTGTCGGAGGCCGGAAAGGTCACCGGGAGCCGGCCGGCCGGATCGACGTCGCCGTAGAGCAGCGCGGCGATGGCGACACCGTCCTGCTCTCCGGGATACCACGCCTCGATGACCCCCTTGACCCGTCTCAGCCAGGGCATCAGGACCGGTCCGCCGGTGTCGAGCACCACCACGGTCCGCGGGTTGGCCGCCGCCACCGCCGAGATGAGGGCGTTCTCGTCTCCGGGCAGGTTGAGGGAAGGCCGGTCGAACGCCTCGGAGTTGAAGTCGCCGGCGAAGACCACGGCGACGTCGGCCCGGCGGGCGGCTGCCACCGCGGCGTCGATCTTCGGGCTGACATACGCCCACCCGAGGGTCAATGAGCTGGGAGAGATCGTCGACTCGCCCGAAGGGGTCTGTTGGTCGACGGGCTCCCAGGCCAGGTCGACTCGATAGGCGTGCCCTCCGGTGAGGTGCACGGTCTGGGCCCAGCGCCCGAGGGCGTGACTGAGGGGATCGGCCACCTCAGCCACCCCGTCGAGGGTCAGTCGGGCCGCCCCCGATCCCTGGAGCGAGAGCGTGTAGAGGCCGCTGCGCGGCGGGGTGAGCGTCCCGGTCCACGAGGCCGAGACGTCCGACCAGCCGGGGGGCAGGACGACGTGGGTGTGGGTGGGGGAGGCCGCCGAGCCGAGGGAGAGCGGCCGGATCCCGGCGGCCAGGGGATTGGTGAGACGCTCCACCGGGCTCGAGGGTGGCGCACTCGGCAGCAGGCGGGACGTGCTGGGATGGGGGCCGAGGGAGATGTCGACGCTGCGTTGGACGGCCTGCAGGGACAGCAGACCCATGGCGTCGGGATCGGTCTGGGTCAGGGTCAGGGTCAGGGTCAGGCCGTGGCCGACGCCGGACGCCGGGACCAGGAACTTCGCCGGCACGGGGGGGAGGTTGCCGGTGGTGCTGCCACCGTCGGCGTAGGTGATGGTGGTGTGGCTCCCGGCCCGGTTGCGGATGGCGTCCAGCGGGGAGGAGACGAAGGGGGCGGTGACCCGAGAGCTCCCGTACCCCGAGGTCACCGGCCGGGATCCGGCATCGGCGCCGATCACCGCCACCGACCGGTGGGCCGAGGCGGACAGAGGAAGGATGTTGCCGACGTCCTTCAAGAGGACGGCGGAGCGCTCCGCGGCCACCAGGGCGAAGTCGGTGTGGGAGTCGGAGTCGACCGCCGTCCCCGGCGAGCCGGATTCCGGCCGGTCCACCAGCCCGTGGGCGAACATCTGGGTCAGGACCCGGGTCACGGCGCGGTCCACTGCGGCGAGGGCCAGTCGGTGCCCCCGCACCAGGAGGTCGAGAGAGGTCACCGACGACGGTTTGAGGAGGTCGGTCCCGGCTTCGATGGCCACCACCGGATCGTGGACCGATCCCAGGTCGGAACGGATGAACCCGGTGAACCCCCAGTCGGCGAGCTGGCCGCTGAGCGCGGGATCCTGGCACTGGTAGGTGCCGTTGAGCCGGGGGTAGGCGCACATCACGGTGGAGACATGGGCCCGGGTGACGGCGGCCTTGAACGGTGGGAAGTAGAGCTCCTCGAGCGCCCGCTGCGACACCACGGTGTCGAGTACCCCCCGGTCGGTCTCCTGGTTGTAGACCGCGAAGTGCTTGGCCATGGCCAGGGTCCCGGTGGTCTGGATGCCCTCGGCGTCGGCCACCCCCATGTCGGCCACCAGCAGGGGGTCCTCCCCGAATCCCTCGTAGGTGCGCCCGCTCTGTGGGACTCGGTCGATGTTGAGGGTGGGACCCTGGATGACGTCGATGCCCTGCCCGGCGGCCTCGGACCCCTGCACCTGCCCGTAGTCCTGGGCGATGCCGGTGTCGAAGGTGGCGGCGATGCCGAGCGGGGCCGGCAGCTGGGTGACCCCGACGGCGCCGTAGGCCACGCCCTGGGGTCCGTCCTGGAGCGACAGGGCGGGAATGCACAAGCTCGGCACGCCGGCGTTGATGTTCTCGTAGGGCCCGGCGTGCACCAGCACGATCTCCCCGAGCTTCTCCCGCACCGTCATCCGTCCGACGACGTCGGCGGCCAGCGTGGCGGCCGGCGTATGCCGGTTCATGGCCCTCTCGAGCCACGGGCACCGCGCCGTGTCCGACGTGGTCGAGGGCAACGGAGGGGGGGAGTGCGTCCCGAAGGCGATGCCGGCGACCTCGTCGGTGACCGCCTCGGCGGTCGAGGTCAACGTCACGACCGCCCCCAGTCCGGCCACGGCGGCGGCGGCCGACACCATGAGGACGAGCCCCGTGCGCGTCGTCAGGCGTCGCCCCGGGGCGGTCGCGGTGATGTCGGGAGTTCGAGGCACAGCCGCCGCCCAACATAGCGACGGCGGGTGCCGGGCCGGCGTCGGCCCCCGGCCCGCCCCGGGGCCGGCGAAGGACTCGTGCCGCTAGTAGTTGACCAAACTACTC
>DATCBL010000104.1:0-4404 GCA_036511875.1 Acidimicrobiales bacterium | reverse complement strand
GTCGGCGATGTCCTCCAACAGGATCCCGAACTCGTCCCCACCGAGGCGGGCCACCGAGTCGCCCTCCCGCAGGCACCCCGAGATGGCTGCGGCCGCGGCCTGCAAGACGGCGTCGCCGGTGGCGTGCCCGAAGGAGTCGTTGACGGCCTTGAGATTGTCAAGGTCCACGAACAGGACGGCGGTGCGCCCGCCGGTGCGGGCCCGGCGGGCGGCGCTGTGGCCCAAGCGGTCCTGGAACAGGGCCCGGTTGGCCAATCCGGTCAGCGAGTCGTGCAAGGCCTGATGGGAGAGACGCTCCTCGAGACGCCGGCGCTCGGTGATGTCGCGGAAGCACCACACCCGACCGACCGCGATCCCGTCCACCCGCTGGGGCCTCGACACCCGTTCGAAGAGCCGGCCGTCGTTGAGCTCCAAGACGTCGTGGCTCTCGGACTCGAGGTCACGGTAGAGCCGCTCCACCCGGGCCAGGTACTCCTCGGGGTTCTTCAGCTGCTGGCTGAAGAACTCGGTCACCTTGCGTCGGGTCTGGGTGGCGAGGACGGACTCGGGAACCATCCACATGTCGGTCAACCGCTGGTTGAAGCTGACGATCTGGTCGTCGGTGTCCACCACCATGATCCCGTCGGCGGTGGCGTCCAGGGTGGCCTGCAGCAGGGACAGCGCCTTGCGGAGTCGGAGATCGGCCAGCTGCTGGTCAGTGACGTCATGGCCCGTCACCACGTAGCCCCCCACCGTCGGGTCGTCGATCAGGTTGACGATGGCCAGCTCGAACGGCAGGGTGCCGATGTTGCCGTGACGGACCAGCGACAGCAGGACCTTCACCGGTCCGGCCACCGAGGCGCCCCGGGACGCCCGTTCGACCGCGCCGGCCAGGGCCGGTCGGTCCTCCGCCACCACCAGGTCGGCCAGGGGGAGCCCCTCGACCAGCTCGGGGTCCTGGCCCAGGATGCGGGTCAGCGCGCCCGACGCCGATTGGATGCAGCCGTCGGCGGAGACCAGCATGGTGATGGCCGCCGAGTTCTGGACCAGCGAGCGCAACCGGGCGTCCTGGTCGTGCACGATCTCGTACCGCCGGCGCTGGGTCAGATCCCGGACGGTGAGGAGGATGGCCCCGTCGGGGAGCCAGCTCACCGGGCTGCCGATCAACTCCATCAGGCGCCAGCCGGTGGTGGTCCGGATCCGGATCTCGATCGGCGACCCCACCTGCTTGTCCTGCACGGTGGCGAGGGCCAAGAGCACCAACTCGATATCGTCCGGGTGGACCAGGTCGAGGCCCGGCATCCCGACGGCGATCCGGCTCCCGAACAGGGACTCGGCCGTCCGGTTCACCCAGAGCAGGACGCCCTGGGCGTTGATGACCACGACCCCCTCGGGAAGCTCGTCGAGCAGTCGGACCAGGGCGTCCGCATCGCCGGCCAGCATCTCGCTTGGACCATGGTCCAGACCGGCCTGACTCATACCTCATCATCGACATCCGGACCGTGGCGCTTTAGCCACCTGAGCTGGGGCTCCGACCATTCCCGGTACCCACGCCGGCCCGCTCCCTATGCTCGGGCCGTGCCCACCCGACCCCCGAGACGGCCACGGTGAGCTACCGAGCCATCCGCTTCGAGGTCACCGAGCGGGTGGCCGTCATCACCCTCGACCGCCCCGAGGTGCGCAACGCCTTCAACGGAGTCATGGGCCGGGAGCTGGCCGAGGCGTACCGGCGGTGCGACGCCGACGACGGCGTGGGTGCGGTGGTGGTGACCGGAGCCCCACCGGCCTTCTGTGCCGGCGCCGACCTGAGCGAGGGCAGCGACACGTTCCGGCCCCGGGACCCGGACGGCTTCAGCGCCGCGGCCACCACCATGCCGGCCTGGGACGTCGGCAAGCTGGTGGTGGCGGCCGTCAACGGCCACGCCCTCGGCGTCGGCCTCACCCTGGCCCTCCAGTGCGACATCCGCCTCTTCGCCTCCGACGCCAGCTACGGCGTGGTGCAGGTGCGCCGGGGGATGATGGGAGACGGGTACTCCCACTGGACCCTGCCCCGGTTGGCCGGCCTGTCCGCGGCCGCCGACATCCTGCTGACCGGCCGCACCTTCGACGGCCACGAAGCCCAGCGGCTCGGCATCTGCAGTCGCACCCTTCCGAACGACCAGGTGCTGCCGGCGGCGATGGAGCTGGCCCGGGACGTCGCCGAGCACGCCGCCCCGCTGTCGGTGGCCGTGAGCAAGCGGCTGCTGTGGGAGTCGTGGGAGCGGAGCGCCGACCAGGTGGAGGCGGCGGAGACCGAGGGCCACCACTTCCTGATGGCCCGACCCGACGCCCGCGAGGGCGTGGAGGCCTTCCTCCAGCACCGCCCCCCGCGCTGGACGGGCTCGGTGGCGAAGGAGCTCCCGCCGCAGCCCGATCCCGGATCCTCGCCCCGGCAGGCGCCGGGGGTCACGTGACGCCGGCCGGGTCGCTCCGGCCGGTCGGTCATCCGACCGGCAACGGCTCCCAGGGTTGGACCGAGACCCAGCACGTGGCCGAGGGAGGACGGCCCACGGTCGACTTGCACTGAGTCGACGGCGGTGTGTTGACGTGCAGTCTCACCACCTGGTACTCGGTGGGGCCGTAGCGCTTGTGCGGACCGTAGCTGAGGACGGGGACGTTGGTGCCGGGGAAGTTGGTGATCTTGGACAGGGCGGTGACGAAGCTGCGTCGGTTGAGATCGGGTCCGGCCGCTTTGGCCGCCGCCGCGAATAGCTTGATGACCTGGCACCAGCCCACGATGGGTCCCTGCTCCTCGATGTCGTCGTTCATGTTCCCCGGTGGCACCTGGGGGTAGGCCTGGTGCCAGGTGGTCCAGCAGGAGCGTACGCCGGGGTCGTACCCGCCCTGGCTCTCCGGGCGGGGGTCATCGATGCCTCCCAGCGTCTCGGTGGTCACCCCTTCTTGGCCGTCCAGTGCCTTGGCGTACGGGACCGGGAGGAGGCCGAGTGACGAGAGGATGCTCGACTCGTAGTCGCTGAGCAGGAGGCGGGGGTAGTACTGCTGGGCCGTTTCGGCCTGGAGCACCGGGTAGAACACGTTGAAGGGGACCAGGGGGATGACCGACGTGACGCCGGCGCTGCGCAGCTGCTGGATGACCAGTGGTGACTGGGCGTCGGTGGTGGAGGTGTCGTCGGGATTGGCGTCGATGGTCTTGACCACCGGCGTGACCCCCGCATCGCGTAGGTCGGGGAGGAGGTAGTCGTTGAGGGCCGTCTGGTCGGACGCCCGGTTGCCGGCGATGACTCCCACCTTGATGTCTCCGCCCACCAGGTGGGCGCCCAGCCCCCAGTTCACCACGGCCTGCAGCACGGCCGCCTGGTCGGGGCCGGTCCACCACAGGTAGGGGGAACCCTCGTTGGTCCAGTTGGTCACCGTCGTCCACTGGCCGATGAAGGGGGTGTGGCCTTCCTGGGTGATGCAGAGCTGATTGTCGCCGGTCCAGGCCCCCAACCCGTCCAACACCGAGAAGGCGGCCGGGGAGCCCTCGGTCCAGGTCTTGCACAGCGCCCGCATCCCGGTCTCGTTGGTGGGGTCGTACCCGGTGATGATGGCGTTGATCCTCCGGCCGTTGATCCCCCCGGCCCGGTTGATCTGCTTGACGAACAGCTCGATGGCCTTGGTCTGCTCCCCGTACTCGGCGTCCTCGGCGAATCCCTCCCGGCCGGCCAGCGAGCTCAGCGCCACCACCGGGAAGACGACGTTGATGGCGCTCCCGGTCACCCCGCGGGTCGACGTGCTCGCCCCACTGACCGGCGTGGGCTGGGCGGCGCCGGCCGGGAGGGGCGACGCGGTGATCCCCGAGCAGACGGCAACGCCCACGAGGACCGCGCCGGTCATCACGAACGTGGAGAGCCTGGCGGCACCGACGCGAAGCGGGGACAGACCCCGGGCCCCGACCCATCCCGCCCGCCGGTTCCAGCGGCTTGCCCGGCTCATGTGCATCCCCCACTGCCGTGTCCGTCTCGCCGGGACTCCCCCATGTCTCCCCGGCACCCACCGTTCGGGATGGGTCTGGACCAGCCCGTACCCTAGTGCCCACCGCGAGCGGGGTCTCGGGCGACAGCAAGCTCAGGTCACCCGTCGGGCTCAACCCCGTCGAGAAGCCTCGTGACCAGCTCGACCAAGCGCTCCCGGGGCACCGCCTTCAGCTCATCGAACCATCCGAGTGCTCGCCCGAGGCTGATGCCGACGAGCGCGGACACCACGATCTCGGATTGCAGTTGCGCCCCGTCGGCCCCCCGCCGGGTCATATCGGCGACCATCGGGTCCACCAAGCGTCGCACCATGTGGGCCCGCGCCGCCTGGTGGATCGGGTCCGAGGTGTCGGAGCGAATGAGGGCCTGCAGGACGGGTCCGAGTCCATGTCGGTCCATGCGAGTCACGATG
>DATCBL010000103.1:0-3416 GCA_036511875.1 Acidimicrobiales bacterium | reverse complement strand
GGTACGCCCACCCCTCCAACCAGGTGGCCGCCGCACGTTGAGCCGCGCCACCCGCCGCTGGATAGGATGCGGCATGGCCTCTCCCAACCTGCATCCCGACACCGGTTCCCGCTCCACCGACGGCTCCGCCCCGAGTGCTCTCGGGGACCACCCGCTCGCCGACGCCCTGGCCTCGGCCCTCGTGGGCCGGGAGCTGCTCGGCCACCCCTTCTACCTCCGGTGGCAGGCCGGTGAGCTTGCTCCGAGCGAGCTGGCCGAGTACGCCGTGCACTACCGGGCCTTCGAGGCCGCCCTCCCCATCGTCCTGACCGCGGTGGTCGATCGGCTCCGGGCCCAGGGCGAAGTCGAGGCGGCGGCCACCGTCGGCCAGAACCTCGACGACGAGTTGGGTCGGCCCGAACCGCACCTGGCTCTCTTCGACCGCTTCGCCGGTGCCCTCGATTCCCCGTCCACCCCGGCCGTCCCGGGTCCGGCGGCTCAGGCCCTGGTGGCCACCTACGCCGACCTGGTGGCCGACGGCCCGGTGGCCGCCCTGGCCGGGCTGGCCGCTTACGAGACCCAGGCGTCGGCCATCGCCGCCACCAAGGGCGACGGACTCCGACGCTGGTACGGGATGGACTCGGCCGGCACCGAGTTCTGGGACGTCCACGCCGACATGGAGGTCGACCATGGCGAGTGGGCCCTCGACTCCCTGGCCCTCCTCGGCGCCGACCCCGACCAGGTCACCGCGGCGGCCCGGCGGGGCGCCGACGCCTGGTGGGCGTTCCTCGACGAGCGGGAGGCCGAGGCCCCGCTTCCGGCCTGAAGCCGGCCCGACTGGGGCGGCCCGGACGGACCTGGCCCCACGCGGTTCCGGACTCAGCCGAGCTCGGTGCCGACCACCGACACGAACGAGACCATCTCGCCCGGGTAGCCCCCGAGGTTGTGGGTGAGGGCCAGCGTCTTGTCGGTGGTGATCTGGCGCTCGGGGGTGGCCTCGCCCCGGAGCTGGAGCCAGGTCTCGAAGAACATCCGCAGGCCCGACGCCCCGACCGGATGGCCGAAGCTCTTGAGTCCGCCGTCGGGGTTGACCGGCAGCGCGCCGGTGCGGTCAAAGGTGCCGGCCAGCACCTCCTTCCAGGCCGTGCCCCGCTCGGCGAAGCCCAGGTCCTCCATCAGGACCAGCTCGGTCGGGGTGAAGCAGTCGTGCACCTCGGCCATGGCCAGCTGGCCGCGTGGGTCGGTGATGCCGGCCTGGCGGTAGGCGTCCTCGGCGGCCCGGGCGCACTCGGGGAACCAGGTGTAGTCGTACTCCGGGTCGATGAGGCCCGAGCCGCTGCCGGCCGAGAAGGCCAGGGCCTTGATGTAGATCGGCGTGTCGGTGTAGCGGTGGGCGTCCTCGGCCCGGACCACGATGGCCGCCGCCGCCCCGTCGGCCACGCCGGCACAGTCGAACACCCCGAGCCGACCGGCCACCCGCGGCGAGGCGCAGATGGTCTCGGTCGAGACCTCCTTGCGGAACTGCGCCCGAGGGTTCTTGGCCCCGTTCTGGTGGTTCTTCCACGAGATCCGGGCCAGCACCTCGGTCAGTTCGTCCTCGCCGACCCCGTACTTCTTGCCGTAGGCCGGGGCCACCATGGAGAACATGGCCGCCGCGGTCAGGGTGCGGGCAGTGCCGTCCCCGGGGATGGGGAAGGCGTTGAGGCCCTGGTACCCGGAGTCCTTGACCTTCTCGGCCCCCACGGCCATGGCCACGTCGTAGGCCCCCGAGGCCACGGCGTAGGCGGCGGCCCGCAGGGCCTCGGACCCGGTGGTGCAGTAGTTCTCCACGCGGGTGACCGGCTTCCCCTCCAGCTGGAGCGGGCGGGCCAGGGTGATCCCGCTCATGCCGGACTGGGCGGTGCCGAACCAGTAGGCGTCCACGTCCTCCTTGGTCACCCCGGCCGAGGCGAAGGTGTCCTCGGACGCCTCGATGATCAGGTCGTCGAGGCTCTTGTCCCAGTGCTCGGCGAACCGGGTGCACCCCATCCCGACGATGGCCACCCGGTCCTTGATCCCATGCGACCCCATTGCCTGTCTCCTTGTCCTCGGCGCCTGGCGGCGCCGGTCGTGCCTGTGGTGCTCAGCGCTCCGGTCGGGGCCCTCAGGGGTCGGCGGGGCCGCCGGCCGCGCCACGGACCGGCTTGGCCTTCCAGAAGTAGTCGTGGATGCCGTCGGCGGTGAACAGCTTCCGGAAGGTCATGGCCACCCGGTCCCCGATGTCCACGGTGTCGGGATCGACGTCGGTCAGCTCCACCGGGAACCGGCCGCCGCCGTCGAAGTCGACCACGGCGAAGACGATCGGGGGGCTGGGGGAGTAGGCCAGACGGTCGATGGTGTAGGTGGCGATGGTGGCCTCGGTGTCGGCCCGGTCCACCGGGTCCATGTCGTCGACCGCCCCGCCCTTCATCGACACCCGGGCCGGTGGGAGGTGGACGGCCTCGCTGGTGCGGTCCTTCGAGCCCACGAACCCGAACTTCCACTCCTCGTTGCGCCAGGCCGCCGAGGACGACACCCGGGCCGGCTCCGGACGTCGGGGCGGCTCGGGGGTGACCATGCCCCGCCACGAGAGGAACTTGCCGTAGGGGAGGTCGGCGGCCGCGGCGATCTGCGCGGCCACCGGCTCGGGGCCGGACCACGCCCCGAGGGCCGGCGTGGTCCGGAAGACCAGCACGTCGGCCCCGTCGGCCAGGGACACCACGGCCAGGACCTGGCCCGGTCCGGCCCCCTCGACCAGGGAGGCCAGCACCAGCCCGGGGTGGGCCGCGCCGGTCTGGCCCACCGTGGCCGTGAGGTCGTCGGCCAGGGCCCCGTCCCTCACCCCGAGGGCGCGGGCCACCGCCTTGGCCGCCCGCCCGTGCATGCCGGTGACCGCCACCTGGTCCACTTGGTCGGCGCTCACCCCGGCCGCCTTCAGGCCCGCCTCCCACGCCTCGGAGCCGAGCGGGACGTAGCGGGTCTCGCCGAAGCGCTCCTCCCACACCCGGGACCGGCGGTCACCGGGCGTGCGCCACCGGTCGAGGAACTCGTCGGTGACCGAGGCCCCCCCGAGGTACTCGGCCACCACCGGGGTCCCCGGCCCGTCGTCTCCGACCAGGATGGCGGCGGCGCCGTCCCCCCCGGCCACCTCGTCGGCCGAGGTGGGGAGGCCGTCACGCAGGTCGGCCAGGACCACCAGGGTGGGCCCGGTGCCGGCGGCGGACAGGGCGGCCCGCAGGGCCCCGGCCCCGGACCGCAGGGCGCCGCCGAAGTCGAAGGCGGCCACCCGGGACGGCTGGCGCAGGGCGGCGTGGACGGTGGCGGCGTTGGTCTTGTCCAGATAGGCCGGGGTGGCGGTGGCGAACCACAGGGCACCCGGGGCGGCGGCGGGCACGGAGCGGAGGGCCAGGCGGGCCGCC
>DATCBL010000102.1:0-9009 GCA_036511875.1 Acidimicrobiales bacterium | reverse complement strand
CCCGGTCCGGATCAATCCCCGAGGGGACAAGGAGATCATCCACATCCACCGGTTCCCGGCCGAGGTCGACCGGCACTACAACGTGTCCGTCGGCCTGCAGGCCGACATCGGGCGCAGCCTCGACGCCCTCGGGGAGGCGGTCGACCGTCGCTTCCCCTCGCCCGACGACAGCCTGAGCATCCGGGGCCTCCTGGCCGACGAGCTCGAGCGGGGCCGGGCCGACGACCGGTTCCCCTTGGCCCCGGCCCGGATCGTGGCCGACACCCGGGCCGCCCTGGGCCGCGACGACATCGTGCTGGTGGACACCGGGGCCCTCAAGATGTGGATGGCCCGGCTCTACCCGACCTACGCCCCCAACACCTGTTTGATCTCCAACGGCCTGTCCACCATGGCCTGGACCGTGCCGGGGGCCATCGGGGCCAAGATCGCCCGACCCGAGGCCAAGGTGCTGGTGGCCACCGGGGACGGCGCCTTCCTCATGAACTCCCAGGAGATCGAGACCGCCCTCCGCGAGGGGATCGCCATGGTCGTCCTCATCTGGGTGGACGACGCCTACGGGCTGATCAGCTGGAAGATGGACCTCGAACTGGGCCACGACGTGGACACCACCTTCGGCAACCCGGACTTCGTGGCCTACGCCGAGAGCTTCGGCGCCGTCGGCCACCGGGTCACCCGGGCCGAGGAGCTCCTCCCCACCCTGCGCGCCGCCCTGGCCGCCGACACCGTCTCGGTCATCGCCTGCCCCGTCGACTACCGGGCCAACCTCGAGCTCATCCGCTCGCTGGGCGAGCTCGACGAGTCGCTGTCCTGAGTGGTTGACCCCCGCTCGGAGCCGCCGTCGGCGCAGTTCGTGCTCGCCGTGGACCTCGGGACCAGCGGGCTGAAGGTCGGCCTGGTCTCGCTGACCGGCTCGGTGGCCTGGTACGAGCACGCCCCACTGTCCACCCGGGTGGACGGGGACGCCGCCACCCAGGACGCCGCCACGTGGTGGCAGCTGGTCCGGGACGCGGCCAGGCGGGGCCTGGCCGCCGGCGCGGTGGAGCCGTCGCGGGTGGTGGCGGTATGCACCACCGGGCAGTGGGCCAGCACCGTCCCGGTGGACGGCCGGGGCCGGGCGGTGGGCCCGTGTCTGATGTGGATGGACACCCAGGGGGCCCGCTTCTCCCGCCAGATCATCGCCGGACCGGTGGCCGGCTACCGGCCCAGGGCCGCGTTGACCTGGGTCCGGCATTCCGGTGGGGCCCCGTCCGCCTCGGGGGCCGATCCCATCGGTCACCTGCGCCATCTCCAGGGCGGTGGGCCGGGCCCCACCGGGACGCCCGAGGCCCGGTGGTTCCTCGAGCCGGTCGACTACCTGTCCATGTGCTTCACCGGCACCGCCGCGGCGTCCCACGCCTCGATGATCGGCGCCTGGCTGACCGACAACCGGCACCTCGACGTGCTGGAGTACGACCCGGTCCTGGTCCGCCTCTCCGGTGTCGACGCCGGGCGGCTCCCGCCCCTCCGCCCCACCGGTTCGGTGGTCGGGACGGTCCTCCCCGAGGTGGCCTCCGAGCTCGGGCTGCCCGCCGGCGTCCCGGTGGTCACCGGGGTCCCCGACCTCCACTCGGCGGCCTGCGGTGCCGGTGCCGTGCGGGACTTCGAGGCCCACCTGGCCGTGAGCACCAGCGCCTGAGTCGGCGCCCCGGTCCCGTTCAAGAGGACCGACCCGCGGCGGCAGATCGCCAGCGTGCCCGGCCTGGGCCCTGACCGCTACCTCATCGCCGACAACCACGAGACCGGAGGCGCCTGCCTCGACTGGGTGTGCGGCGTGCTGCCCGGCCTCCTCGACCCGGCCGGCCGTCCCGACTTCGCCGCGGCCACCGCGCTGGCGGCCCGGTCGTCGCCCGGGGCCGCCGACGTGCTGTTCACCCCCTGGCTCCGCGGTGAGCGGTCCCCGGTGGACGACCGGCACGCCCGGGCCGGGTTCCACAACCTGTCGCTCACGACCGGCCGGGTCGATCTGGCCCGAGCCGTCCTGGAGGGCGTGGCCTTCAACAACCGCTGGCTCCACGACGCCGTGGAGCACTTCGCCCGACGACGTCTCGACCCCCTCCGCATGATCGGGGGAGGGGCCCAGTCCGACCTGTGGTGCCAGATCCACGCCGACGTGATGGACCGGACCATCGAACGGGTGGCCGCACCCCTGGTGGCCAACCTGCGCGGGGCGGCCCTCTTCGCCGGGCTGGCCCTCGGATCGGTGGCTCCCGCCCAGGTCCGAGGCCTGGTCGAGGTCGACGCGGTGTTCGTGCCCGACCCGGCCCGCCGCGCCACCTACGACCGCCTGTACCGCGAGTTCCCGCGGCTGTACCGGGCCCAACGGGGGATGTTCTCCCGCCTCAACCGGGCCCCGAGGGACGGGTAGGTCGAACTACCATGGCCCCTGGCCCGGTCGGGCCGGCCCGGGTCGCCCGGGTCCTGCACCAGCAAGGGGGAAGGGCCGATGCCCGGTCGACGGTGGGGAGGGCTGACCGTGGTGATGGCCGTGGTGGCGGTGGCCGCCGCCTGCTCGCCCGGGGCACCGGACCGCGCCGCAGCCGCCCCGGGACGGTTGCCTCCGCATCGCACAGCGCCGGCCGGCCCGCTCCCGTCCACCGCCACCGGGCACGGCTCGATCGACCAGGCCTACCTGCTCGGGGGCACGCCCGGTTCGTCGGCCGCGCTGGTCGACCGGTCAGGTCACCAGGTGGGCCAGGGGACGGTGGACGCCCAGGGGAGCCTGATCATCCGGGACCTGGCCCCGGGCCGCGGCTACAGCTTCCGAACCGTCCAGGGCGGCCGGGAGGCTTCCACCGCCCGCTTCCGGGTCCTCTCCACCCGTGACACGCCCCCGGCGTCCTTCTACGCCGGCCAGCACCTGGCGGTGGGGCTCAACTACATCACCATGCGCGACGGGGTGTCGTTGGCGGCCACCGTCCGGCTCCCGCCGGGGAAGACCCTGGCCGACGGACCGTTCCCGACGGTGATCGAGGAGTCGGGCTACGCCATCGCCGCGCCCCACAGCCTCATCGAGGCCGAGCTGCACCAGAACGGGGAGACCACCTCGGACCCCCTGGTGCCGGACTCCGCCACCGTGGTGGGGTCGCTGGTGGCCCCGCTGCTGGGCTTCGCCACCATCAGCCTCCAGATGCGCGGCACCGGCTGCTCGGGTGGGGCGTTCGACCTCTTCGACCTCCCGACCACCTACGACGGCTACGACGCCGTGCAGATCGCCGCGGCGCAGCCCTGGGTGGCCAACCACAAGGTGGGGATGGTGGGCATCTCCTTCTCGGGGATCTCCCAGATGTTCGTGGCCGGGACCCGTCCGCCGGGGCTGGCGGCCATCGCCCCGATGAGCCTGACCGACGACCTCTACTCCACCGGCTTCCCGGGCGGCATGTTCAACAGCGGGTTCGCCGGGTCCTGGCTGGCCCAGCGCCAGGCCGACGCCGAGCCGGCCCCGGCCGGCGGGCAGGAGTACGCCAAGGTCCTCATCCAGCAGGGGGACACCCAGTGCCTGGCCAACCAGGCCCTGCACGGCCAGACCCTGAACATCCAGACGCTGTTGAGCCAGGCCAGCCACTACCTCCCGTCCCTCTACCGGCAGCGGTCCCCGTCCACCTGGGCCAAGCGGGTCGATGTCCCGGTGTTCGTCTCCGGCGCCTTCCAGGACGAGCAGACCGGAGGCCAGTGGCCGGCCATCATCCGCAGCCTGGCCCACGACCCCGACGTCTGGGCCACCATCGTCAACGGCACCCACATCGACTCGCTGGGCCCGGGCACCATCACCCGGTGGCTGGAGTTCCTCGACCTCTACGTGGCCGACCAGGTGCCCACCCCCTCCCCGACCCTGACCGCGCTGGCCCCCAGCCTGTACGCCCAGGTGGTCGGGGCGGCCTCGGGGCCGGTGGCCCCGGTGGGGTACACCGACGAGCCCAACCTGGCGGCGGCCCGGGCCGCCTTCGACCAGCAGCCCCGGGTGCGGGTCCTGTTCGACAACGGCGGGGGCAGCGCCGGGGCCGGGGCCATGCAGCCGGTCTGGAGCCAGGACTACCCGTCGTGGCCCCCGCCGCAGGCCCACGCGTCCACCCTCCGGCTGGGCCCGGGTGGCTCGCTCGGCCGCACCAGGCCGGCCTCGGGCACGGTGTCCTTCGCTCCGGACCCCTCCCGCCGTCCGGCCGACGACCTCCCCACCGGCAACCCCTGGGCCGCCCTCCCGCCGTACCAGTGGGTCTCGGCCGCCGGCTCCGACGGGCTGGGGTTCGTGACCGCGCCGCTGACCGGCGACGTGGTGGCGGTCGGCCCGGCCAGCCTCGACCTTTGGGTGGAGAGCACGGCGGCCGACACCGACCTGCAGGCCACCATCTCCGAGGTGCGGCCCGACGGCAGTGAGCTGTTCGTCCAGACCGGTGAGCTCCGGGCCAGCGACCGCGCCCTCGACCGCTCGAAGTCGACCGCCACGGACCCGGTCCCGACCTACGCCGCGGCCACCGCCGCCCCGCTGCCCAAGGGTCAGTTCACCGAGGTCCGCATCCCCATCACCCCGTTCGCCTACGCCTTCCGGGCCGGCTCGAGGATCCGGGTGTCGGTCACCGCCCCGGGGGGCGACCGGCCGGTGTGGCAGTTCGCCACCTACCCGACCGCCGGCACGGTGACCGACACCGTCGGGTGGGGGAGCGGGCACCCCTCGGCTCTGGTCCTCTCGGTGGTGAAGGGGGTCACGCCGCCGGACCCCCAGCCCGCTTGCCCGTCCCTGCGGGGCCAGCCCTGCCGGACCTACGTGCCCGCCGCCAACGGGGGATGACGGTGGCCGGGGCGTGACCCTGCGCCCCTGGCGCCACCACCTGCCGCCCGGGAGCACGCTGACCGCCGCCGACCTGACGTCCCGGGGCACCCTCCCCCGGGCCTGGGCCCGTGGCTGGGCCGGTGCCCCCGGGGCGCGCCTGTTCCTCGAGCCCGGGCCCCTCGGGGCCGACCGCCCGGATCGGTGGTGGGGTGCCGACCAGTTCGAGGAGGCCACGCGGCGGGCCGCCGGGCGGCTGCGGGCTGCCGGCCTCTCCCCGGGGGACCGCATGGTGTGGTCGACCGGTTCGTCGGTGGCCTCCCTGGTGGCCCACGTCGGGGCGTTGCGGGCCGGCCTGGTGGTGGTGCCGGCCAACCCGGCGTACTCGGAGCGGGAACTGTCCCACATCGTCGCCGACACCGGGGCCGCCGCCGCCGTGGTCGAGCGGCCCGACCAGGCGCAGTGGGTGCGACGGGCCTCGGCCGGGCCCGTCGTGGTGGCCCGGCCCGACCTGGACCTCCCCGACGGCGACCCGGGGCCGATCGACGAGGCCGCCCCGGGCGACCCCGCCCTGATCTGCTTCACCTCGGGGACGACCGGCGTCCCCAAGGGGGCGGTGCTCTCCCACCGGAACCTGCTGGCCGCCACGGAGTCGGTGACCACGGCCTGGCGGTGGACCGCCGAGGACCGCCTGGTCCACTGCCTGCCCGTCTTCCACGCCCACGGGCTGGCCGTCGGGGTCTACGGCACCCTGCTGGCCGGGGCCTCGGCGGTCCTCCTGCCCGGCTTCGATCCGGCCGCGGTGGCCGGGGCTGTTGAGGACCACGCCGGAACCCTGTTCTTCGGGGTCCCGACCATGTACCACCGGCTCCTCGGATCCGGCCAGCTGGGGCGGCTCTCGGGCCTCCGACTCTGCGTGTCGGGCTCGGCTCCCCTGTCGCCCCGGCTGCACGGCGAGGTCACCGCGGCCAGCGGCATCGTGGTCCTCGAGCGCTACGGCATGACCGAGACGCTCATGAACGTGTCCAACCCCTACCAGGGGGAGCGGCGGGCTGGCACGGTGGGATTCCCCTTGCCCGGCGTGGAGGTCCGGTTGGCCCACGACGGCGAGATCCTGGTCCGCGGGCCCAACGTCTTCGACGGGTACTGGCGGCGCCCCGAGGCCGATGCCGAGGCCTTCGTGGCCGACGACGACGGCGGGTCCCGGTGGTTCCGCACCGGCGATCTCGGTGAGGACGAGGACGGCTACCTGGCCATCCGGGGCCGCGCCAAGGAGCTGATCATCTCCGGCGGGTTCAACGTCTATCCCGGCGAGGTGGAGGACGTGCTGGCCACCCACCCCGGGGTGGCCGAGGTGGCGGTCACCGGGACCGACTCGGCGGAGTGGGGAGAGGTGGTCACGGCGTGGATCGTCCCCGAGGGCCGGGCCCCGTCGGTCGAGGAGCTGGCCCGGTTCACCCAGACCTCCCTGGCCCCGTACAAGCGGCCCCGGCTGGTCCACGTGGTCGACGCCCTGCCCCGGAACGCCCTCGGCAAGGTGGTCCGCGGCGAGCTGGGTTCCTGAGCGGAGGCGGAGGCGGCCCGGCCGGGGTGGCGAGCGGGAGCGGGGATCACTCGGTGAAGTCACCGACCCCCAGGCGCAGCTTGCGGACGATCCGCATCAGCTGGCGGAGGTCGCTGGTGCTCAGCGATCCCAGGCCGAAGGCCACCTCGTTGACGGCCCGGGTGGCCCGCCGGGCCAGTCGTCGGCCGTCGTCGGTGAGCTCGGCCAGGGTGGTCCGCCCGTCGGTCGGGTGGGGGAGGCGCCGCACCAGCCCCTGTTGCTCGAGCCGGTCGATGATGTTGGTGACGCTGGTGGGGTGGATCATGAGTCGCTGCCCCATCTTCCCCAGCGGGAGCACCCCCCGACGGCTGTAGAGCAGGAGGACCAGGCCCTCGTAGCGGGCGAAGGTGAGCCCGAAGGGGCGAAGGGCCCCGTCCACCGCGGCCAGCACCACCTGCTGGGCCCTCATGATCGAGGTGGCCGCGGCCATGGCGTCGCTGACGTCGGGCTGCCACCGGGCCGACCATTGGGCCCGGGCTTCCTCGATCGGGTCGAAGGCGAGGGGTTCGGTGGCCACCGGGGGCACGCTATCCCCTCACCGGCGTGGGCCGGGGTGGCGGCCCCTCCGGCGCCCGGGGGTCGGTCCGGCCCCGGGGATGCACCGAAGAGGAATGGCCTGGCTACGCTCAGGGCGAGGAGGAGCGTGCCGACACTCGACGACGACCGTGGCCACCCGGTCCATCTGGAGGGCCGTCCGACCCGGATCGTCTCGTTGGTCCCGTCGCTCACCGAGGCCCTAGCCGTAACCGTGCCCGACCGGCTGGTGGGAGCCACCGACTGGTGCACCCACCCCGCCGGGCTCGAGCTCCCCCGGGTCCGTGGGACCAAGAACCCGGACCATGCGGCGATCGGCCGGCTGGGACCGGACCTGGTGGTGGCCAACCAGGAGGAGAACCGCCGGGTCGACGTGGAGCGCCTGCGCCGGGCCGGCCTGCCGGTGTGGGTCACGGTGGTCGAATCGCTCGACCAGGCCCTCCGGTCGCTGCGCCGGCTGCTGGTCGACGTGGTGGGGGCCGCAGAGCCCGGGTGGCTGGTCACCGCCGCCGCCGAGTGGGACCGGCCGGCCGAGCTCCCGCCGGCCCGGGTGGTGGTGCCCATCTGGCGGGACCCCTGGATGGTCATCGGCTCCCGCACCTTCGGCGGTGACCTGCTGGCCCGTCTGGGCCTGACCCACCTCCTGGCCGCGGCCGAGGACCGGTATCCCCGGCGGGAGGTCGCCGACCTGGCCGACCTCGGACCCGACCTGGTCCTGCTGCCCGACGAGCCATACCCGTTCGCCCCCGACGACGGACCCGAGGCGTTCCCCGGTGTCCCGACGGCCCTGGTGTCGGGCCGGGACCTCACCTGGTACGGACCGTCCCTGACCACCGCCCGGGCCGGCCTGACCACCGCGGTCCGCTCGGCCCTCGGCCCCGGTTGACCCGGGCTCAGACGTTGCGACGGTAGGCCCCGCCCACGTCGAACAGGGTGGCGGTGATCTCGCCCAGCGAGACGTGCCGCACCGTGGCCATCAGCTCGCCGAAGACGTTGCCGCCGTCCAGCGCCGTCCGGCGCAGGGAGTCGAGGGCCATCTCCCGGTCGAGGGCGTGACGGCCCTGGAACTCGCGGAGCCGGGTCAGCTGGCGCTGCTTCTCCTCCTCGGTGGACCGGGCCAGCTCGGGAAGAACGGTGGATCCGGTGCGGACCGGAGCGGTGAACGTGTTGACGCCGACGATGGGGAGGCTGCCGTCGTGCTTCTTGTGCTCGTAGAGCATCGAGTCGTCCTGGATCCGCCCCCGCTGGTAGCCGGTCTCCATGGCCCCGAGCACGCCACCCCGCTCGCTGATCCGATCCAGCTCCGCCAACACCTCCCGCTCGACCAGGTCGGTGAGCTCCTCCACGATGAAGCTGCCCTGGAGGGGGTTCTCGTTCATGGCCAGCCCCCACTCCTTGTTGATGATCATCTGGATGGCCAGGGCCCGCCGGACCGACTCCTCGCCGGGCGTGGTGACGGCCTCGTCGTAGGCGTTGGTGTGCAGGCTGCCGGCGTTGTCGTAGATGGCACAGAGGGCCTGCAGGGTGGTCCGGATGTCGTTGAAGGCCATCTCCTGGGCGTGGAGCGACCGCCCCGAGGTCTGCACGTGGTACTTGAGCTTCTGCGACCGCTCCGAGGCCCCGTACCGGTCCCTCATGGCGATGGCCCAGATCCGGCGGGCCACCCGGCCGATCACGGTGTACTCGGGATCCATGCCGTTGGAGAAGAAGAAGGAGAGGTTGGGGGCGAAGTCATCGACGTCCATCCCCCGGGCCAGGTAGGACTCCACATAGGTGAAGCCGTTGGCCAAGGTGAAGGCCAGCTGGGTGACCGGGTTGGCCCCGGCTTCGGCGATGTGGTAACCGGAGATCGACACCGAGTAGAAGTTGCGGACCTGGTGCTCGATGAACCACTCCTGCATGTCGGCCATGACCCCGAGGGAGAACTCCGTCGAGAAGATGCAGGTGTTCTGGCCCTGGTCCTCCTTCAGGATGTCGGCCTGGACCGTGCCCCGCACGGTGCGCAGCACCTGGGCGGCGGCGTCCTCCGCCTCGGCGTCGGTGGCCGGGCGGCCCAGCTCGGAGCGGATGC
>DATCBL010000101.1:0-5176 GCA_036511875.1 Acidimicrobiales bacterium | reverse complement strand
GGCCCTGGCCGAGATCGTGGGCCGGGAAGGTCGGGTCTACGCCGTGGACAGCGACCCCCTGGCCCGGGACGAGGTGGCCGAGGCCGCCGCGGCCCACAGCCAGGTGCTGGCCATCACCCAGTCCGGCGAGGACCTCCGGCTCCCCGAACCGGTGGATCTGGCCTTCTGCCGCTTCCTCCTCCTCCACGTGGTGGACCCCGCCGAGGTCATGGGCAGGATGGCCGCCGCCGTCCGGCCGGGGGGCTGGGTGGTGGCCCAGGAGCCGATCACCTCGGCCGGCCGCATCAACGGGGAGCCGTTCACCATGCCCTCCGCCCGCCACCCCGACATCGGTGCCCTGCTCCCGTCCCTGGCCCGCGAGGCCGGACTGGTCACGGTGGACGCCTGGGCCGAGGCGCCGGCCGGGGCCGGGCCGGGGCCGGTGGCCGACTACCTCCGGATCCTGACCGAGGTCGATCCCGGTGACGACCCCGTGGTCCTCCCGCCCCTGGTGACCGTGGTGGCCCAGGTCCGTACGCCCTGAGGCCGGATCGCCGGGGGCCGCTGGCCCGACGGGCCGGTCCGACTCGGCGCCGGTCGGGCGAGGCGCCGGTTGGGGCTGGCGGAATCCAGGCCCAGTAACCTTCGGGGGTGACCTCCGACGCCCATCCCCCTCCTGACCTGCGGGCCGCCGCCGAGGCCCTGGCCCTGGCCCAATCGGTGGTCGACGCCGGTGTCGCCTCGCTGGTGGCGGCCGGAGGCCCGGACGTCGCCCAGGTCCTGGCCTACGACGTCGCCCACGCCGCCGCCGCCGTCCGCACCGGCGAGGCCTTCCTGGCCTACGGAGCGCACGGCGAGACCGAGACCCGGCTGGCCTGCGCCTTCGCCGCCGACGCGGTGGCCGACCTGGCCACCCGCACCATCGGGCGATCCGACCAGTGGGGCGTGGCCGCCGACTGGATGGCCCCGGCCGAGTCGTTCGTGGCCGCCTACCGTGACCCGGCCTTCCTGGCGTCGTTGGCCGACCTCCCGGGCGAGCGGCACCTCGACGCCGACTTCGAGCTGGTGCGGGAGACCTTCCATCGGTTCGCCGAGGAGCAGATCCGGCCTCGGGCCGAGCACATCCACCGGGCCAACACCGACATCCCCGAGGAGATCATCTCGGGGATGGCCGAAATGGGCGGGTTCGGCATGTCGGTCCCCGAGGAGTACGGCGGATTCGCCACCGGGGGAGAGGCCGACTACCTGGGCATGGTGGTGGCCACCGAGGAGCTCTCGTGGGGATCGCTCGGGGCCGGAGGCTCGCTCATCACCCGCCCGGAGATCCTCACCCGGGCCCTGGTCCGCGGGGGCACCGAGGAACAGAAGCAACACTGGCTGCCCCGACTGGCCAGCGGCCAGGCCATGGGGGCGGTGGCGGTGACCGAACCCGACTTCGGGTCGGACGTCGCCTCGGTGGTCACCGCGGCGGTGCCCACCGAGGGGGGCTGGCTGATCAACGGGGTCAAGACGTGGTGCACCTTCGCCGCCCGGGCCGACGTGCTCATGCTGCTGGCCCGCACCGACCCGGACCGGGCCAAGGCCCACCGGGGCCTGTCGCTCTTCTTGGTGGAGAAGCCCCGGGCCGAGGGGCACGGCTTCCTCTTCGTCCAGGAGGCCGGGGCCGACGGCCGCCCGTCCGGGTCGTCGGGCCGCATGGAGGGGCGGGCCATCGACACCATCGGCTACCGCGGCATGCACTCCTACGAGGTGGCCTTCGAGCAGTGGTTCGTGCCCGACGCCAACCTGGTGGGCGGGCCCGAGGGCCTGGGCCGGGGCTTCTACCTGCAGATGCAGGGCTTCGAGAACGGCCGGCTGCAGACCGCGGCGAGGGCCATCGGGGTCATGCAGGCCTCCTACGAGGCCGCCCTCCAGTACGCCCACGACCGCGTGGTCTTCGGCCAGCCCATCCTGGAGTACCAGCTGACCCGGGCCAAGCTGGCCCGGATGGCCGTGCTGATCCAGGCGGCCCGCCAGTCCTCCTATGACGTGGCCCGCCTGATGGCCAAGGGCGAGGGGACTCTGGAGGCCTCGATGATCAAGGCCTACGTCTGCCGGGCCGCCGAATGGGTCACCCGGGAGGCCCTCCAGATCCACGGGGGCATGGGCTATGCCGAGGAGTTCCCGGTCAGCCGGTACTTCGTGGACGCCCGGGTCCTCTCCATCTTCGAGGGGGCCGACGAGACCCTGGCGCTGAAGGTGATCGCCCGACGCCTGGTGAGCGACGCCGGCCGCTGAGCCGGACCCCGCCCGGCCGGGCTACCGTGAGCCGGTGGATCACTCCTCCCTGGTCGCCGCGGTGCGCACCGAAGCCGGTGGGCTGACCTTCGCGGTCGAGGCCGGGGGCATGGAGGACCTGGTCCCGACCTGTGCCGGCTGGGAGGTCCGGGACCTCGCCGTCCACGTGGGCGAGTTCTGCGGCTTCTGGGGCCATGTGCTGTGCGAGGGCGCCGGCCGGCCCAAGCCGGCCTTCCCCGATCCCCCCACCGACCACGACGACGAGCTGGTCCCGTGGCTGGCCGACGCCTGCGCCATGCTGATCAGCGAGCTCGAGGCCACCCCGGCGTCCACCCCGGTGTGGACCTGGTTCGACTCCGACCACACGGCCGGCTTCGTGGCTCGACGGTGCGCCCACGAGCTGGCCGTGCACCGCTACGACGCCCAGTCCTCGCGCGGGATCTGCGCCCCGGTCCCGGCCGAGCTGGCCGCCGACGGGATCGACGAGGTGCTCGACGTCCTGGTCTCGGCCCGCCAGGCGTCGCTCCCGGGCAGCGGCCGGATCCTGTCCCTGCGCTCGACCGACCTGGGTGCCGAGTGGCTGGTCACCCTGGACCACGACCAGGTGGGCGTGGAGCGTCGCACCCAGGACGAGCCGCCTCGGGAGGACACCAACCTGGTGGTCAGCGGCACCGTCTCGGACCTCGAGCTGACCCTCTACCACCGTCCGACCCTGAGCCCGGTGGACGTGCACGGCGACTACACCGTGCTGGAGGAGTGGCACCGCCGGTTCACCTTCTGATCGCGGCCTCCCGATGCGGGAGCCCGCCCGATGGCGGCATCCCGCCCTCGGGGGTCATCCGGACGATCGGGTGAGACCGGCCCGCTCGCCCCGGGTCACGAACTTGGTGGCCATCTTGCGGGACGCCTCGTCGATCATCTCGTCCCCGAACATGACCGCCCCGGTCCGGTCGTCCTCGGTGGCCTTCCGGTAGGCGTCGAGGATGTCCCAGGCCCGGTCGAACTGCTCCTGGGTCGGCGAGTACACCTCGTTGAGCACCACGACCTGGTCCGGGGTGAGCGCCCACTTGCCGTCGTAGCCGAGGACCCGGGTCCGCTGGGAGAACTCCCGGAGGCTGTCCAGCTCCCGGATCTTGAGGAACGGCCCGTCGATGACCTGGAGCCCGTTGGCCCGGCCGGCCATCAGGATCTTGGAGAAGACGTAGTTGAAGTGGTCGCCCGGGTACTCGGGGATGGACACGCCACCGGTCAGGACCGGCATCTCCATGGACGCCGCGAAGTCGGCCGGGCCGAAGATGATGGTCTCCAGCCGGGGCGAGGCGGCGCAGATCTCCTCCACGTTGATCAGCCCCCGGGTCGTCTCGATCTGGGCCTCGATGCCGATGTGGCCCACGGGCAGGCCGCACTTCTTCTCCACCTGGGTGAGCAGGAGGTCGAGCGCCACCACCTCGGCGGCCGTCTGCACCTTGGGCAGCATGAGCTCGTCGAGGCGGTCACCGGAGCCGGACACCACCTCGATGACGTCCCCGTAGGTCCACTCGGTGTCCCAGGCGTTGATGCGGACGCAGAGGACCCGGTCGTCCCAGGGCAGGTTCTTGATGGCGTCGGCCACCTTGGCCCGGGCCGCCTCCTTCTCCAGGGGGGCCACCGAGTCCTCGAGGTCGAGGAAGCTCATGTCGGCCGGCACCGTCGGGGCCTTGGCTAAGAAACGCTCGTTCGACCCGGGGGACGACATGCACGAGCGGCGGGGGAGGTTTCGGGAGCGTTCGGACATGCCCCGAATGGTACGCCCCGAGCCCCGGAGTCCCCAAACGGCGGCGGGCCTCGGTCAATCGGCCTCGGTCAGTGGGTCTCGGTCAGTGGGCCTCGCGGGCCACCTGGTACCGCGAGGTGTAGTCGGCGAACTCCTCGGCCAGACCGGAGTAGGTCCACCCGAAGTCGGACGGGTCGTAGCGGTGGTGGCCGAAGGCGTCCTGGGGCCGCTGCTCGAGGAAGGCCTCCATCCGGCGGGCGTGCAGGTCGCTGACCTCGTCCCCGAACCGGTGGTAGAGGTCCCGCACCGCCTCGACCGGGTCGGCCATCAGGGCGTCGTAGTGGAGGTGCCGGCACCAGCCGTCGCCCGAGGCCTGGTCGAAGGCCACCGCCGAGCCCAGGGCGAAGGCGCACTTGCGCTTCCACTCCTCGGCGGTGGGACGGGGGTCGGACCGGCTGGTGAGCGGGCGCTGCCCGGCGTTGGCCAGGCTGGCCAGCGAGGTCACCACCGGGCCGGGGTCCCGGTGGGTCCAGATGATGCGGGCGTCGGGATAGGCGGCCAGCAGGGCCTCGAGGTGCCACAGGTGGTTGGGGGTCTTGAGGATCCACCGCTCGGTGGGCTGGGCCGACTGGAGGGCCTGGAGGGCCAGCTTGTGCTGGGCGTAGGCCGGCGCCATGTCCGCCCCCTCCAGCCATCGGGCGTAGGTGGGCACGTGGGCCTGGGTCTCGAGGGCCAGGGTGCGCACGTCGTACATGAAGAGGGAGACGCACTCCTGGGCCAGGGTGGCCCCGAAGGGGTGCATGGCCCGGAGGGGCGGGTTCAACTTCATGAGCCCGTCGAGCTCCTTGGCCGTCTGGGCGATGCGCGGATCCTCCTCGGCCCCCTCGAGGGTCGGAGGCGGGATGAGGTGGGCGGCCTCCCACTGGCGCAGCGGCCGGGCCATCGGGTCGAGGCCCAGCAGCATGGAGAGCACGCTGGTCCCGGTGCGCGGCAGCCCGACGATGATCCACGGGCTCTCGATGCGCTCCTCCAGCACCGCCGGGTGCTCGAGCGACCAGCGGTGCAGCTCGATCCGGTTGGCCAGGGCGGCCGCCAGCATCTTGGTGATCAGGATGCGACCGAAGGTGGTCAGGTCGGCCTCGCGCTCGCACGACGCCAGGAAGACGT
>DATCBL010000100.1:0-2044 GCA_036511875.1 Acidimicrobiales bacterium | reverse complement strand
GCTGCTTTCCGGGGGTCGAGCCGTTGAGCAGCCCGCCGCCGCCCCCGCCGAATCCACCGCCGCCCCGACCCCGGGTGAAGCCGCCCCCGAATCCACGGGCCCCGCCCGGGCCCTGGCCTCCGGCGAAGGCCGCACCGGGCCCACCGCGCCGGAAGAAGCTGCCCGGGACGTGGAGGCCCTTCGGCAGCTTCGCCCCGTTGGGGAGAGTGAATCCGGGCGGCAGGGTGAATCCGTTCCGCCCCAGCGCCCCGGCACCCCGGAAGCCGCCTGGCCCACCGAAACCGCTCCCACCCTGGATGGCCGGACCGGCCGAGGGGATGGCCCCCGAGTGCGGGGTGGCCGCCGTGTTCAGCGAGTAGGCGGCCGGGGCGGCGATGATCGAGGCGATCCCGAAGCCGGCCAGGCCGGCGGCGAGGACGCCCCGGGCCTTGGGCACGAGGGCGATGCCCAGGGCGGCGACCGCTCCGATGGCCACGATGACCCACCGCAGGGCCGGATACCAGTCCGGGCTCCACCCGAGGATGACGAAGGCCCAGGCGACGGAGGCCACGATGGCCAGGGCCAGGGCCACCCGCGGGAAGATCTCGCTGCGGCGGCGCCACAGCGTGGATCCCCCCATGCCCACCAGGGCTCCGATGGCCGGGGCCAGGGCGACGGTGTAGTAGGGGTGGATGATGCCGTGGGCGAAGCTGATGGTGGCCCCGGTCAGCAGCAGCCAGCCGCCGAAGACCAGGAACCCGGCCCGTATCCGGTCGGTCCGGGGGGCGCGGCGGGTCATCCACAGCACCGCCACCAACCCGATGAGGGCGCCGGGGATCAGCCACGAGATCTGGCCGCCCATCTGGCGCAGGAACAGCCGGTTCCATCCGACGGGCCCCCACATGGTTCCGGTCCCGCCGCCCCCCAGGCCCCCGCCGACGCTCCCGGTCTCGTTCCCGGTGAGCCGACCGAACCCGTTGTAGCCGAAGATCAGGTTGAGCAGGTTGTTGTCGGTCGAGCCACCGATGTAGGGGCGGTCGGCCGCCGGAGTCAACTGGACCGCCGCCACCCACCATCCGCCCGCCAACATCAGGGCCAGTCCCGAGTAGACGACCTGGACCACCCGGCGCCCCAGCTTGGGCGGACCGGCCAGCAGATAGACCAGGGCCAGGACCGGTATGAGGATGATGGCCTGGAGCATCTTGGTGATGAAGCCGAAGCCGATGAGGGTGCCGGCCAGCACCATCCACCGGCTCCGCCCGTCCTCCACCGCCCGGAAGGTGGCGTAGGCGGCCAGGGAGAGCAGCAAGGTCAGCAGGGCGTCGGGATTGTTGAAGCGGAACATCAGGGTGGCCACCGGGGTCAGGGCCACCACCCCGCCGGCCAGCAGGGCGGCGCCGGGGGTGAACCAGCGGCGAATGGTGACGAAGACGACGCCGACCGTGGCCACGCCCTCGAGGGCCTGGGGCACCAGGATGCTCCACGAATTCACGCCGAAGATCCGGGCCGAGATCTCCATCACCCACAGGGAGCCGGGAGGCTTGTCGACGGTGATGAAGTTGGAGGCGTCGGACGACCCGAAGAAGAAGGCCTTCCAACTCTTCGTCCCGGCCTGCACCGCGGCCGAGTAGAAGCTGTTGCCCCAACCCGAGGCGCCGAGCCCCCACAGGTAGAGGAACCCCGTGCCCACCAGGAGGACCACCAGGGCGGGCCGGACCCACGCCGGGTCTTGGGGTCGTCCCCGGACCACCCGCGACAGCCAGCCGGACGGGGGAGCCGGCGTCGGCGGATCGGTGGGTGGGGCGGTGCCGTCGGCGACGGGAGTGGCGGTGTCGAGGGGCGAGTCGACGACGACGGTGCCCTCGGGCGTCCACGTCCCCGGCACCGGACCGGTGGGGAAGGGCTCCGGCCATGCCGGGACCGCGGGCTCGGGATCGACGGTCGGCTCGAGGGTGCCGGGTCCGGTGGCTGCCGTCACGGTGCCGACACGCCGTCCAGCGTGGTCAAGGCCATCGGTCTCGTTCATTGAGGGGTCCTTGCTGGCAGGAGAGAGGTGGTGGACACG
>DATCBL010000099.1:0-4064 GCA_036511875.1 Acidimicrobiales bacterium | reverse complement strand
CCCCGACCCGCCGGCGGTGACCACCTCGGTCGTCGCCTTCCAGGAGGCGTGACCGGGTGACCGCCCTGCCCTTCACCCGTGACGACCTGGTGACCGCGGCCGGCCAGGCCACCGGCCTCGACGACTTCGGCGAGCCCACCTGGCAGGAGGGCCTCGACCGGATGCTCGACGACCTGGACCGGTCGGCCCGCCTCAACGAGCTGGGCGTGACCATCGTCCAGACCGAGTTCACCGCCTACCTGGCCAACCGGCTCCGGATCCTCGACTGGCGGGCCACCCACCCGGCGGTGGCCGAGGGCGAGGTGCGGCGCCCGCTGGTCATCTGTGGCCAGCCCCGGACCGGCACCACCATCCTGTTCGACCTGCTGGCCCAGGACCCGGCCCACCGGGCCCCGCTGACCTGGGAGGTGGACTTCCCCTGCCCGCCGCCCACCACCGCCACCTACGACACCGACCCCCGCATCGAGGAGTCCGAGGTCATGTCGGGCATGGCCGACCAGATCATCCCGGGATTCAGCGCCTTCCATCCGCTGGGGGCCCGCCTGGCCCAGGAGTGCGCCCGCATCACCGCCAGCGAGTTCCGCTCGATGATGTTCCAGACCCAGTACGACGTGCCCGGGTACGAGCGGTGGCTGCTGCACGAGGCCGACCCCGGCCCGCTCTACCGGTGGCACCGCATCTACCTCCAGCACCTCCAGTCCGAGCACGCCGCCGACCGCTGGCTGATCAAGTCGCCGGCCCATCTCTGGCACCTCGGTGCGCTGATGGCCGAGTACCCCGACGCCGTGGTCATCCAAACCCACCGCGACCCGCTCAAGGTCATCACCTCGATCAGCGCCCTGGTGGCCCACCTGCGCCGCATGGCCAGCGACCACAGCTCGGTGGCCACCGCGGCGGCCCAGTACAGCGAGGACGTCTTCGTGGGCCTGGAGCGCTCGCTGGCCGCCCGGACCGACGGCACCCTCCGGCCCGAACAGGTCATCGACGTGCAGTTCGCCGAGTTCATGGCCGACCCCTTCGCCGCCATCGGGTCCATCTACGACCGCCTGGGGGTGCCCCTCACCGCCGAGGCCGAGTCCCGCATGCGCGACTTCCTGGCCTCCCATCCCGGCGACGGCGGGGGCGGGGGGACCCGGTACACGTGGGCGGACACCGGCCTCGACGAGCACGCCCTACGGGAGCGGGCCGCCCCCTACCAGCGGTACTTCGGGGTCCCCTCCGAGGCAATTGTCTGAGGGACCGCCGGGGTCTGAGGGGGCCGCCGGGGTCCGAGGGGACCGCCGTCCCGGTTCACCCTGGGGGCAGGTCGGACGGGGCGGCCAGCTGCTCGTCGATCTGGTGCAGGTCGAAGTAGTCCCGCCACCGGGTGACCAGCCCGTCGGGGCCCACGTCGACCAACGTGCACCCGTGGATCTCGATGGGGTGGGTGCCGCCCAGGGTGCCCCGCCCGATCCACTCGAAGGCCCCCCCGTGGTCGTCGCCGTGCACCCAGGTGATCTCCTGGCGCCAGTCGGGGAACGACGCCTTGGTCATCTCCTCGATGGCGGCGAGGTCGGGGGTGGGGGCGTTGACCGGATCGCTGAACAGCGCCCCCGGCGCGAAGAAGGACGGGAAATCCCCCTCGGGCCCGAGGGCGTACTCCAGGCGTTCCCCCCACGACGTCCAGTCCATGGGGTCACCGTAGTGCCGACGTCGGCACCCGGGGGTGTCCGGCGGTAGTCTGCGGCCTGAGCGGGTGGGGACGGGTGCCCGGGGAGGTGAGTCCGATGGCTGCACAGCAAGACGAGGACCTGCGCACGGGGCGGCCCTACGTGGTGGTGTCGGCCGACGCCCACGCCGCTCCGGACACCCTGGACGAGTTCCTCTCCTACGTCGACCCGGCCCACCGCGAGGAGGTGGCCGCTTTCGGTGACCTCTCGGCCGTGGCCATCCCCATGTTCGGGGGCGTCGACCCCGGCGAGATCGAGGACGCCGACACCGTGCGGGCGGTGGCCACCCGGCGCCTGGCCGGGATGGGCGTCGACACCGAGGCCGCCGCCGAGTGGCTGGCCCTCTACGGCGAGGAGTGGGTCTTCCCCTCGGACGCCGGGGGCCGGCGGCTCGCCTACCTCGAGGACCAGGGCATCCACGCCGAGGTGGTCTTCCCCGGCCCGGTGCTGGCCGGGGGACTGTCGCCGGCCATGTACCTGGGCGGTCACTCGTCCAAGAACCTCGAGGTGGTGTGGCCGGCCCTGCACGCCTACGACCGGTGGCTGGCCGAGTTCTGCGCCGCGGCGCCGGGGAGGCGGACCGGGTGCATCCCGATCGACCTCCACGACATGGACCGGGCCGTCGAGGAGATCGCCTGGGCCCGGGCCCACGGCCTCCACGGGGGCATCATGCTGCCGGCCATGTCCCTGCGCACCGGCCTGCCCGGCTACGCCGACGCCTACTACGAGCCGTTGTGGAGCGCCTGCGAGGACCACGACATCGTGGTCAACCTGCACACCGGGGCCTCGGGCACCGCCACCGACGCCAAGCAGCTCTACGACGACGAGCACGGGGGGTTCCTCGGCCTCTACGAGGTGTTCGTGTTCACCCGGCGGCCCCTGTGGTTCATGATCTTCGGCGGGGTCTTCGACCGGCACCCGAAGCTGAGGGTGGTGGTCACCGAGAACGGGGTGCAGTGGCTGCCGTCACTGGTGCGGGACATGGAGTCCTTCTTCGACACCCACGGCGGGGCGCCGGTCCGCTCCTACCTGGCCCGACGGCCCTCGGAGTACTTCGACGAGCACGTGTTCCTGGGCGGGTCCCTCATGAACCACTCCGACGCCCTGATGCGGGAGGAGATCGGCGTGGACCGCCTCATGTGGGGGGCCGACTACCCCCACCTGGAGGGGGCGGCCCCGGTCCACCGCCTGGTCCTGCGCCAGGTGTTCGGCGGGATGCCCGAGGAGGACCTCCGCCGGATCCTGGGCCTCAACGCCTGCCGGGTCTTCGGCTTCGACCGGGCCCAGCTCCAGGAGGTGGCCGACCGGGTCGGCCCCACCGTGGCCGACCTCTCGACCACCGTCGCCATGGAGGAGATCCCGAAGACGTTCAGCTGGAGTCTGGCCCGGCCGGTGCCCCTCACCTCCTCGTCGGGCGCGCCGTCCTGAGCCGTGGGTCCGCCCGGAAGCCGCGCCAGCCGGCCGCCGGCCATCGCCGCCGGCCCCGGACCGGCCCGACCCCGCCGTGACTGAGCTCCTCACCGACCAGCTGCGGATGATGGCGTCGGCCTATCCGGACGAGACCGCCTACCGGAACCTCGGGGACGGCACCTCGATCACCTTCGACCGGTGGGAGCGCCGGTCCAACCGCCTAGCCCGCGGGCTCCGGGCCCGGGGGGTGGCCCCGGGGGACCGGGTGGCCATCCTCCTGTCCGCCGACCACATCCTCGACTGGATCGTGACCTACAGCGCCGTCCACAAGCTGGGCGCGGTGGCCGTCCCGCTCAACGACCGCCTCTCGCCCCCCGAGGTGCAGGGCATCCTCGAGCACGCCGAGGTGGCGGCCGTGGTGGCCGGTGGCACCTACGGAGACGCCGTCGGCCCGCTCATCGGCTCGCTCCCCTCCCTGGTGCTGGTGGCCACCGTGGGCCCCCCGGGGATTGAGGGCGCCCCCGATCTCGAGCAGGTGCTGGCCGAGGACGACTCGGCCGTCCAGGCCCCGCTGGACGGGGAGGACCTGGCCGACATCATGTACACCTCGGGCACGACCGGACGGCCCAAAGGGGTGGCCGTCCGCCATAGCCAGGTGGCCCGGGTGCCCAACCAGCTGCCCGAGTGGCAGGGGACCGGATGGCTGACCGCCTCACCGGTCTTCACCTTCGCCGGCCTCGGGTTCATCCACAATCCGATGAAGGCCGGGATGACCGTGCTGCACCTGCCGGCCTTCGACGCCGGCCGCTGGCTGGACATCGTGGCCGGGGAACGACCGCCGTGCGCCTTCGTGGTCCCGGCCATGGCCCAGCTGATCATCCACCACCCCGGGTTCGAAACGGCCGACCTGGCCAGCCTCCGCCTGCTGGTGCTTGGGAGCGCCCC
>DATCBL010000098.1:0-4882 GCA_036511875.1 Acidimicrobiales bacterium | reverse complement strand
GCTGGGCGAAGCGGCCGTGGCTCCACCGGATCTCCACGTGACCGGCCGCCACGTCGGACTCGCCGTCCTCACGGGAGCGGTAGGTGCAGCGCCAGTCGACGCGTGGCTGGCCGGCCACGGCCGGTGTCACCGCGAACTCCTCCAGCTCGAACGACGATCGCCAGTCCCACGGGCTGGCGATGCGGTAGCGGGCCGGCGCGCCGGTCCGGCGGTCGTTGCCCAGGACGAAGTAGGGGGCGCTGCCGATCCGGAGCAGCCGCCACAGCATCCCCTCGGGGCCCACCCCCGAGGTCGACAGCGTCTCCGACCATCGCTCGGCCGACGCCTCGCTGACCGTCCGGCACAGCCCGACGTAGGCGGCGCGGGAGGCCGGATCGGGGTAGCCCCGCCCGCCCAGAGCCTGGCGCAACCGGCCGAGCTGCTCTTTCGTGCACTCCGAGGGGGCCGGGGGGAAGCCGGTGAGCCCGGTGGCCAACAGGCACGAGCGGTAGAGGCCGGCCAGTTCGGCCGGGGCCACCGCGTCGTACCAGTCGCCCCGGTCCCAGGATCCCTGGGTGGCCAGCAGGCCGTCGAAGAGCCGGCCGGGGGAGGCGTTGGCCAGGATGTCCGATTCGTACTTGCAACTGACCAGGTAGACGTGGTCGATCCGCAGGTCGATGGGCGCCATCTCGTCCCCCGGCGGACGGCGCCCACCGGTCCACTCGATGGTGAGCGGGACGCGGTGGCGCAGTCCGTCGGCCGCCGCCAGCAGGGCCCGGCCGTTGGCGAAGGCGGTAGCCCACTCGGCGGCGTAGCGACTGGAGCGGTGGACGGCGCACAGGTGGTCCCAGTCGCCGTCGGTCACGTGGAGCGGGCCCGGCCGGGAGTTGAGCGCGGCCACCGGATCGACCGCGGGAAGGGTGCCGAGCGCGGTGCCGAGCTCGGTCACCACGGTCCGGTCGTCGGGCATGGATCCGGGGGCCGTTCGAGACCGCGGTCAGCCCGGGGGCCGACCGCGGGCGGCGGCGCCCCCGCTCCCGTAGGAGCGCAGCCGTTCGGCCCCGGCCGGGTCGAGCAGTTGGACCACGTCGCGTACCGGCCCGTCTCCGTCCTGACCCCGGACGGCCTGAAGCGCCTTACCCCCCGCGGTCCGAGGTCCGGGCAGGTCGGTGGTCAGGAGCACCAGTGGACCGAGGTCGTCCCTCGGGTCCCCACCGGCCCGGGCCTGGTGGAGGACGGCGGCCTTGCCCAGGGCCTTCCACAGCACGTCCGGTCGGCGCAGGCCGGGCCGGGTGGTCGAGAACGCTCCCGACAGGTCGAACAGCCAGGTGCCGCCTTTGGCGTCGCGGGCGCGGAAGTCCACCCCGGTGCCGAGGTCGGCGAAGGCCACCGCCCGCTCGACCTCGACGAAGCCCGCGGTGACCAGCGCCTGGTGGGCGAGCTCGCGCGCCTTCTGGCCCAGGCTGACCGCCTGGGCTTCGACACCGGCGTCCGTCACGGTCCGGGGTGACCGCCCCGGGGGGACGGTCACCCTCCCGCCGATGGGTCCACCCGACCCCGGGGCCGGCCCGTTGGCCCGTTCCTCCGCCACCCGGCGCTCGGCCAGGGCCACGTAGGACTCGTCGGTGTCGAATCCGACGTAGTGGCGCTCGGTGCGCACCGCGGCGACGGCGGTCGAGCCCGATCCCATGAACGGGTCGAGGACCAGATCGTCACGGTAGGTGTAGAGCTCGATGAGGCGGCGGGGCAGCTCCACCGGGAACGGGGCCGGATGACCCACCCGGGTGGCCGATTCGGTGGGGATGTCCCATACGTCGATGGTGGCGTCGACGAACTCGTCCATGGTGATGGTCCCCTCGTGAGGGAGGCCCGCCGCCGACCGCTGCTCGGGGGAGAGGGCGCGGTCGAAGCGGCCCTTGGAGGCCACGATGATGCGCTCGGACACGTCCCGCAGTACCGGGTTCCCCGGGCGCTGGTAGGTGCCCCAGGCGCACGAGCCGGCGGCGGCGTGGCTCTTCTGCCAGATGATCTCCCCCCGCAGCAGGTAGCCGAGGCCCTCGAGCAGGTCGATGACGTCACGGGACAGCGACCGGTAGGGCTTGCGGCCCAGGTTGGCCACGTTGACGGCCATCCGCCCGCCGGGCTCCAGCTTGTCGAAGCACTGGGCGAACACGTCGTAGAGCATGCCCAGGTAGGCGTCGTAGTCGGCGGGCACCGTCCCGACCCCGAGCGCCGCCTCGTACTCCTTGCCGGCGAAGTACGGGGGCGAGGTCACCACCAGGGCCACCGATCCGTCGGCGATCTCGCCCCAACGGTCCATCTGGCGGGCGTCGCCGACCCAGATGGCGTCTCGCGCCGCCGGGCCGGCCACCGTGCTGTCGTCCGAGAGCCTCGGCGGGGAGAAGCGGGCGTAGAACGTGGAGGCGTCGTGGGCCTCGCGGCGGCCCACGCCGAAGGCCGAGGTCGAGGTGGGCCGGCGCCGACCGCCCGGTCGGAGGGGCTGGACGTTGCTCACGCCGGCCGCCCCACGAGGGGACGGGGGGACGGGGTCGGGACGCTCGGCGATGGTCGGGGCACGGTGAGGATCCTAGGGAATGGCTGCGACACGAGGTTCCGGTGAGCCGACCCCCCGTCCGGGCGGGACCCGCCTGTCGGCGCGCCCGATGGACATCCCCGTCGGGAGCGGCGCCGTGCCATGGTCAGCGAGACTAGTGGCGGCACGGTCCAACGGATGGGACGGCGGGGATTCAGCTGCCGGCCAGGTGCTCGCCGATCGACTCGCCGACCAGCACGCACTGGGAGAGCGAGAGGCAGCTCGCCGCGGTCAGTTCTTGAGGTGACGCCACCGCCGCCGCCGATCTCCAGGGGTGCCCGGCCGAGGCGGTGAGGACGGCGACCCCGGCGTGGCTGGACAGGGCCACCGAGCTTCCCACCGCCACGCAGGAGTCGACGGCGGTGCACGACACCCCCATCAGTGCGGCCGCGCTGGGGGTGACCGGTTGGGACGACCAGGTGGCGCCGCCGTTGGCGGAGGTCAGGATCACGCCCCGGCCGGTCCGGACGCCGGTCAGGGTGTTGGCCGTGGTGCCGACGGCGACGCACCAGACTCCGGCCACGCCGGCGGGCGGCGCGGTGGTGCTGACGGCGGGAGGGCTCGTGGTGGGAGGGCTCGTGGTGGGAGGGCTGGTGGTGGATGCCGGGGCCGTCCCGGACGGCGTGGCGCCAGGCGGGGTGGTCGTCGACGCGGCGCTCGACGGGACGGTCGTCGAGGTGAACGGAAGTCCGCCGCCGCGGTGCGGCGTACAGACGATGGCATTGAGGTAGCCGACGCCCGCCGGTGGCGCCGTGGCGGCCCAGGTGGCCCCGCCGTCGGTGGTCACCGCCACCGCCCCGGCGACATGGTCGACGTCGAGGGAGCTGTGGACCGTCACCCAGCACTGCTGGTTGTCGGGGCACGAGATGCCGGTGGCCCCGGAGAGCGCCGGTGGCAGCGTCCCCCGCTGCACCCAGCCGGCCTGGGCCGACGTCGACACCAGGGCCGCGGTGCCCGAGGCGGTGGAACCCGTGGCCAGGCACCGCCGGTCGGCCAGACAGGCGACGGCGGTGACGTCGAGCACCCCGGGCGGGACGGCGGCGGCCTGCCAGGTGGCTCCCCCGTCCGCGGTGGTGAGGATGGCCCCCGGCCCGTTGGCGGTCTGGCCGACCGCGGCGCAGTGGCGCCGGTCACTGCAGGAGATCCCGGAGAGGTAGGCCACGGTGGCGGGGATGGGCTGGAGGGACCAGGTGCTGCCCCCGTTGGTCGTGGCCACCACGGCCGCACCGTTGGGGGAGCCCGCGGCGCCCACCGTCGATCCGACGGCCCAGCACCGCGCCGCGTCGACGCAGTCGAGGGCATCGAGGGAGTTGACCGGTGGCGGCAGGGTGACGGTGACCAGGCTGCCCTGCCAGGGCGATCCGGGGGCGATGGTGGACGGTGCCCCCGAGGCACCGTTGGACGGCGAGGCGGAGCAGGCCCCGGCCAGCACGGCGACGACGGCCACCGACAGCACCGCCGCGGGGCGGAACCGGCGGGATCGGGACGGCCGGCTGGTGGGTCGCATGACAGGCAGGGAGCTCACCGGAAGCGGGAGAGCTCAGCGGACCCGGATCACGTCGGTGTGTGCCACCTTGTCGTGGAAGCCCTGGCGCCGGCGGTCCCACAGCGGTGAGAGAGCGGCGACGATGCTGTAGAGGCCGGCCAGTGAGCCGAGGACCGGGATCCAGGCGAGGAGGACGACGGGATACAGCACGAGAATCCTCAGGCCGGCGCGCTGGATTCCGATCGGACCGCCGGTGGCCTCGTCCCGCACCGTGATCCCCAGTGCCATCTGACCGACGGTCTGACCCTTGTCTCCACCGTTCAGGAGGCCGAAGTATGTGAGGTCGATGACCGCGAAGACGATGCCGACGATGATGACGTCGACCGCCCAGTGCACCGCGAAGATGCTGTTGCCGGTCGTGGTGCTGACGACGGCGCGGGTGACGATGGCCTTCGGGATGCCGAGGATCACGAAGTCGATGAGGATCCCCAGCAGCCGCTGCCACCACGCGGCCAGCGGTCGACCGAGTCGGTCGACCGGCACCGGCGCGTAGCCGTAGGGATCGGCTGGCGGGGCCTGGCCGTATGGCGGCTGACCGTACGGCGGGGCCTGGCCGTAGGGCGGTGGGCCCGGGGGCGGGGCCTGGCCGTAGGGCGGCGGAGCAGAAGGGGCCTGACCCCAGCCGGTCTGGGGCCCGGTGTCGGTGCCGGGACTCCCCGGAGCCGGTGGCGGCGGAGGCGGCGCTCCCCAACTCGGCGCGGCTGGCGGCGGGGGAAGCGGCGGCGTGGGCGGGACGTCCGGATCCGATGGTGGCTCGGCCGGGT
>DATCBL010000097.1:0-5706 GCA_036511875.1 Acidimicrobiales bacterium | reverse complement strand
GTCCTCGCCCGCGGCCAGGCGCAGACCGATGTAGACGTGGGCGGCGCCGGCGTTGGCCTCGGACGCCTGGGTGGAGCCGTCGGGGTGATGGTGGGTGGTGACCTCGGCCCCGTGACTGACCAGCAGGCGCCGCAACGCGGCCACCGTGGCGTCGAGCCCACCTTCCTCGCCGAGGGCCACCCGTTGGCCGCCCAGTGTCCTCGGCCCCTGACGGAGCCGCTCCCGGTCCCTCACCGACGTGACCAGCTCGGTGTGGTGGTGGCGGGTGCCGAACCGGAGCAGCGCAGACACGGTGGAGGCGCCGGCGATCCCGTCCACCGGAACCCCGGCGTTCCGTTGGAACTCGCCGAGGGCGGCCGACGTCATGTCACCGAAGATCCCGTCCACCCGTCCGGTGTCGAAGCCGAGGGCGCTGAGCCGCTGCTGGAGCTCGGCGACATCGTCGCCGCGGAGCATGGGCACCCTGCGGTACAGGAAGCGGTCACCCAGGCGCTGGCCCGCCTCGACCAGCGCCGACCAGGTCTGGGGACCGCACACGCCGTCCACCCGGAGGCCCCTCCGGTACTGGAAGGCCTCGACCGCGGCACGCGTGCCGGCCTCGTAGGCGCCGTCAGGGTCGATCCCGGTGGAGAAGCCCAGCCGCTCGAGCCGTCGCTGGACGTCAGCGGCCGCCTCCCCCCGGTGTCCGACGTCCAGCCAGATGCGCCCCTCCGGGCTCACCTCGGGCCCCGGTGCCGACGGGTCCCGGCGAATGGCCGGGTTCCGGCAAGGGCCGCGAGAGCCCCTACAGGTGGGCGGACAACTCCTGGAGGAGCTGCCCCTTGCCCTTGGCCCCGACGATTCGGGCGGCGGGCTCCCCGTCCTTGAACAGGATGAGGGTGGGAATGCTCATGACGTCGAACCGGCGGGTGACGTCCAGGTTGTCGTCGATGTTGAGCTTGGCCACCTCCAGCTTGCCGGCCTGCTCGGTGGCGATCTCCTCGAGTACCGGGGCGATCATCTTGCACGGGCCGCACCATTCTGCCCAGAAGTCCACCAACACGGGAACGTCCGCGGACTTGACATGCTCGTCAAAGCTAGCGTCGCTCAGGGTTGTGATCTTCTCACTCATGACTCTTCCTCCTGCCCGTCCTGCGGGCCCTGGCTGTCGTCCCCCGATGGGACACGCTAAGTCAACCCCTGCCCGGCCGCCGTCATTCCCGGGGCCTTGGCGACGAGGAGAGGGATCGTTGGGCGAGGAGGCCGGGGGCCCTACGGCAGGTCCTCGAGCCACCGCTCGACGTCGAGGGCGGCCATGCAGCCCGAGCCGGCCGCGGTGACCGCCTGGCGGTAGCGGTGGTCCTGGACGTCGCCGCAGGCGAACACGCCGTCCACGTTGGTGCGGGTGCCGTCGAAGGTGCGAAGGTAGCCGTTCTCCTCCATCTCCAACTGTCCCTTGAACATGGATGTGTTGGGTTCGTGGCCGATGGCCACGAACAGCCCGGAGAGCTCGATGACCGACTCCTCCTCGCTCAGGTTGTTCCTGACCCGGATGCCACTCACCGTCTTGTCGCCCAGGACATCGATCACCGAGGTGTTCCAGAGGAACTCGATCTTCTCGTTGGCGAAGGCCCGCTGCTGCATCACCTTGGAGGCCCGGAGGTCGCCCCGACGGTGGATCACGGTGACCTTGTCGGCGAATTTGGTGAGGAAGAGGGCCTCTTCGAGGGCGGAGTCCCCGCCGCCGACCACGGCGATCTCACGTTGACGGAAGAAGAAGCCGTCACAGGTGGCGCAGGTGGACACCCCGTACCCGAGCAGGCGCTCCTCGTTGGGCAGGTTGAGCATGAGCGACTGGGCACCGGTGGAGATGATCAGGGCCTCGGCCGCGTAGGTGGGCTCCTCGGCGTCGGGATCACCGACCCACACGCTGAACGGCCTCCGGGACAGGTCGACGCGTGACACCTTGGCGGTGAGGTACTCGGCACCGAACCGGGCCGCCTGCTCGCGGAAGGCCTGCATCAGCTCGGGGCCCATGATCCCGTTGACGAACCCGGGGAAGTTCTCCACGTCGGTGGTCAGCATGAGCTGGCCACCGGGCTGGTCACTGGTGGAGGAGGGCTCGCCTTCGATGACCAGCGGCGATAGCTGGGCCCGAGCGGCGTAGATGGCCGCGGTCAATCCGGCCGGGCCGGATCCGATGATGATCAGCTGACGCGGCTCGGTCACGCCGGCCCCCCGGTGGGGGCGTCGGAGCCGGTCCGCTTGGACCAGGCCACGAGGCCGGCGACGACGAAGACCACCCCGACCACCAGGTCCGAGAGCCAGACCCGCCCGTCGAAGGCGTACACCGTGAGCAGGCGGATCAGGGCGATCGAGAGGAGCACCACGGTGACCACGGCGGCGGCGAAGACGATGATCCCGAACACGATGGCCCGGGTGACCAGCGTCAGAGGCCGGACCGTCCGGTCCCGCAGCAGCTCGACCACGGTGTCGACCCAGTCGGCGCCCCGGGTGGGGAGGTCGCCGATCCCGCCGGAGCCGGGGAGGCGGGAGGGGGGGGTGTCGGGCTTCGGATCCATGCAGCGAGGATAGTCTGACCGACGGGCTGGCCTGCCGGAACGCCGCCGCCCAACGGGCCCCGGCCGCCGCCGCTCGAACCGCCCCGGCTCAGTCGCGGGTCAGGATGCAGACCCCGATGGTGCCCGGACCGGTGTGGGTGCCGACCACCGGCCCGAGGTCGGTGACCACCAGCGGGTGATCGGTGGGGACGCCGTCCAGCATGCCGAGCATCTGGTCGATGTCGGGGGCGGCGCCGTCGCACACGGCCAGCCGGCTGATCGGAGGGGCCTCTTTGGCCTTGTCGGCCAGGTAGCGGAGCGACCGCGACCGGGTGCGCTGCTTGGACTCCTCTTCGACCCGGCCGTCGATCAGGGTGACCACCGGCTTGATGGAGAGCAGCGAGCCGAGCAGGGCCCGGGCCCCGCCGATGCGGCCGCCCTTCTCGAGGTGCTCGAGCGTGTCCACCACGCCGTAGACCAGGGTGCGGGGGATGAGGGAGGTCACCCGCTCGACCAGGTCGTCGAGCGAGCTGCCACCCGAGGCCAGCTCGGCGGCCTCCAGCACCATCAGTCCGAGCCCCATGGTCAACGAGCGCGAGTCGACGGTGCGGACCGGGATCCGATCGCTCACCGTCTTGGCCGCCGCCACCGCGGCCTGGTAGGTCGCCGACACCTCGGACGACAGGTTGATGCACACCACACCGTCGTAGCCGTCGTCGGCCGCGGCCACGAAGGCCTCCTGAAACGCCCCCGGGGAGGGCGCCGAGGTCTCGGGCAGCACTGAACTGGCCTTGCACCGGGCCCAGAACTCGTCGGTGGACAGGGTGGACCCGTCGACGAACTCCTCGGAGCCGAACCGGATCGAGAGGGGGACGACGGTCAGGCCCTGCGCCGCAGCCATGTCGGCCGAGAGGTCGCAGGCGCTATCGGTTACCACCCGTGTCCGGGCCATCAGGATCCTCCTCCTCGTCCCCCGGCGGGAGTTCCTCCCCCGTCCCCGAGCCGCTCTCCGGCGGGGTGCTCACCGGCCGGAGGTGCCGGTAGGGCAGATCACCGGCGTGATCGTCGAGTCTGCCACGGAACGGGTCGAGGGAGGTTCGCTCCGGCCGGTCCGACGCCACGCCCACCGACCGGGGGGGCGAGGAGGCGAGGAGGCTGGCCCGGTGGGCGCGCTCCTCGCGGGCCAGGCGGTCGGCCCGGGCCCCGAGGATCCCGGCGGTGGCCAGGTAGGCCACCGCGCCGACCATCACGGCGAAGACCACCCGGGCCAGGAGCCCGAACCCCGACGGGGCCCCGGACACGCTGACGGCCAGCACGGTGGCCACGGCCATGACCGCCGAGGCGCCGACCACCCGGGTGACCGGGGTGGTGAGCTCGGGCCCGCCCAGACCCCCGACCCGGCCCCGCACCACCGACAGGGCCAACAGCGCGGCCACCGAGTAGGCGATGGACAGGGAAAGGGCCAGTCCCCGTACTCCGAGCGGTCCCACCAAGACCAGGGCCAGGACGATGTTGATGGCGTTCTCCACCAGGTACAGCCGGAAGGCGGTGCGGGTGTCCTGCATGGCCTGGAAGACCCGCACCATGTACAAGAAGGTGCAGAAGCCCGGCAGGCCCAGGGCGAACATGGCCAGGGCCGCCGCCGTCGAGTCGGCGGAGGCGGAGGTCTCGGCGCCGTGGGCCAGCACCAGGTCGATGAGCGGGTGGGCCAGGATCAGCATGCCCACCGCCGAGGGGATGATGATGGCCAGGATGCCCCGCAGCCCGAAGGCCATGCGGTGGCGGAAGCCGGCGAGGTCGCCGGTGGCCCATCGGGACGCCAGCGACGGGGTGACCGCGGTCATGACCGAGACCGCCACCACCCCGTAGGGCAGGAGGAAGAAGGTATAGGCGTAGGTGTAGGAAGACACCGCCCCGGGCACCTTGGCCCCGTCGGCCAGGGCCAGGACCACCACCAGGGCCACCTGGTTGGCCACCACCCATCCGAACGTCCACCCGGCCAGCCGGGTGATGGTCCTCATGGCCTGGTTGGCCGGGTGCCAGAGGAACCGCAGATGGAGGTCGGCTCGCAGCAACGAGGGGACCAGGAGGGCGGCCTGGACCACCACCCCGAGGGTGGTGCCGATACCCAGGAGCACCAGGCCGTGGTGGCTGGCGGCGACCGAGGCCAGGGTGGGATGGGGGACCAGGGCGTGGAACCACAGCAGGACGGCGATGACCACCAGGTTGTTGGCGATGGGCACGAACATGGGGGTGGCGAACTTGCCCCGGGCGTTGAGCAGGGCGCTGAAGACGGCGATCAGCCCGTAGCAAGCCAGCTGGGGGACGAACCACCGGAGCAGGAAGATGGCCACCTGCTGCTGCTGGTGCACGTCGGCGTGGTGGTTGGTGACGGTGTAGAGGTCGATGATGCTCGGGGTGAGGACGAAGAAGACCACCGTGGCCGCCACCAGCAGGGTGATGGTCACGGTGACCACCGCCGAGATGGCCTCCCAGGCCTCCTTGCCCCGTCGGGTGGTCAGGTGGTCGACGAACACCGGGACGAAGGTGGCCGAGAGGACGCCGCCCAGCACCACGTCGTAGATGATGTTGGGGGTGGTGTTGGCCAGGTTGTAGGCGTCGGCGAAGCCCCCCCCGCCCAGCGCGGCGGTGAGGGCGACGACCCGGCCCACCCCGGTGAGGCGGGACAGGGTCGTGCCCACGGCCATGCCCAGGGTGGCACCGGCCAGCCGGCGACGGCCCCCGCCCGGCGCCGCCGGGAGGCCGTCGATCTCGACCTCGCTCTCGAAGTCGCTCACGTCGGCCCGGTGGCTACGGCGCCGTCGGCGGTCCGATCGCGCCGCCGCTCGGCGCGTCGCTTCCTCGAGGTCCGCAGCCACCACACCGCCAGCACGGCCACCGCGCCCAACGAGAGGATCACCCCGACCACCGACGTGGCGGTGGACCGCACGTCGACCTGGCCGCTGGAGAGCAGGAGCCCGCCGCCGGGGGAGTAGAGGGCGATGTTCACCTTGAACAGGCCCGAGGCACGCGTCTCCACATTGAACGGGACGACGCTGTAGCGGGACGGGGACAGGGTGACGCTCAGGCTCTGGCCGTCCGGGAAGGTCAGCTTGTCACTGGTCAGGGTCAGGGTCCCGGTGACCGGGTAGGGCGCGGCGGAGTA
>DATCBL010000096.1:0-3974 GCA_036511875.1 Acidimicrobiales bacterium | reverse complement strand
CCGAACACGAAGGTCACGTCGACCAGGTCCGACTCCTCGCAGATGGGGCACTGCTCACCGGTCAGGCGGCCCAGGTTGCGGGCGGCCCGGAGCAGTTCGGGGTGGGCGTCGCAGACGTCGAGGCGGGACAGGCGGCCCTTGCGATACTCACGGATGATGGCATTGCGGGCGAGCAGGTACTCGACCTGCCCCCCGGTGGGGGACGTCTGTACTCCGTCGAGCGATCCGGGTCGGAAGCCCACGGGCCAAGGGTAATCCCTCGGGCACGGTTCCGGCACTCTTCTCCGACTTCTCTTCGGCTCCGACGGTGGTCCTGGCGGCCACCCCGGGGCCCACGATGTATTGCATTGATATATCGGATTGATATATCGTGCAGGTATGCACTCTGTGAACGGCCCGCGGTCGGAGGCCTGATGCTCGACCTGGCCATCCTGGGACTGCTGCACGAGCAGGAGCTCCACGGCTACGAGATCCGGCGGCGCCTGCGAGACGAGCTCGGGCTGTTCGCCAACATCTCGTTCGGCTCGCTCTACCCCGCCCTCTCCCGCCTGGAGAAGGCGGCGGCGGTGACGGTGACCGAGTCGACCGGGACCGCGGCGTCCGCCCCCCTCCCCTCCACCGGCTCGCTGGGCGGTGAGCGGGCCGGGCTGCGGGCCCGGCGGGCCGGCACCGTCCGGGGCTCCAAGCGGTCACGCAAGGTGTACCGGATCACCGACCGCGGCCGGGAGCTGTTCGAGCAGCTCCTCGACGCCGACGAGCCGGCCGGGACCGACGACGCCCGGAGCTTCGGCCTCCGGCTGGCCTTCGCCCGGTACCTCGCCCCCCAGGCCCGGCTGGGCCTGCTCGAGCGACGCCGGTCCCAGCTCACCCGGCGCCTGGCCGTCGACCGGGCCCGGGCCGCCGGGGACCGTCTCGACGTCTACACCCGCTCGCTGGTCGAGCACGGCACCGAAGCCACCGAGCACGACATCGCCTGGCTGGACCGCCTCATCGAGTTCGAGCGGCAGAAGCAGGCACCACCCCGATCCGAACCCCGCCATCCCCACGACGGGGATCCATTGACAGCAACGAAGGGATCCAATCCATGACCACCATCCGCGTCGCCATCGCCGGTGTCGGCAACTGCGCCAGCTCCCTCATCCAGGGAGTGGAGTACTACCGCGGGGCCGACCCGACCGAGACGGTCCCCGGCCTCATGCACGTGGTGCTGGGCGGGTACCACGTGGGCGACCTCGAGTTCGTGGCCGCCTTCGACGCCGATGCCGCCAAGGTCGGCACCGACCTGGGGAAGGCCATCTTCGCCGGTCAGAACAACACCATCCGCTTCGCCGGGGTGGGCGAGCTCGGGATCACCGTGCAGCGGGGCCCCACCCTCGACGGGTTCGGCAAGTACTACCGCGAGACGGTGGAGGAGTCGCCGGCCGAGCCGGTGGACGTGGTGGACGTCCTGAAGAAGACCGGGGCCGACGTGCTGGTCAGCTACCTCCCGGTCGGGTCCGAGCAGGCCCAGCGGTTCTACGCCGAGGCCTGCCTGCAGGCGGGCGTGGGCTTCGTCAACGCCATCCCGGTGTTCATCGCCTCGGATCCCGAGTGGGCCCGCCGGTTCCGGGCCGCCGGGCTGCCCATCGTCGGCGACGACATCAAGAGCCAGGTGGGCTCGACCATCGTCCACCGGATCCTGACCCGCCTGTTCGAGGACCGGGGCCTGGCCCTCGACCACACCTATCAGCTCAACGTGGGCGGGAACATGGACTTCAAGAACATGCTGGAGCGGGACCGCCTGGAGTCCAAGAAGGTCTCGAAGACCCAGGCCGTCACCAGCCAGATCGAGCACGGGACCCTCCCCGCCGACGACGTGCACATCGGCCCGTCGGACCACGTGCCCTGGCTCCACGACCGCAAGTGGGCCTACATCCGGATGGAGGGCCGCAACTTCGGTGACGTGCCGCTCAATCTCGAGCTGAAGCTGGAGGTCTGGGACTCCCCCAACTCGGCCGGCGTCATCATCGACGCCGTCCGCTGCGCCAAGCTGGCCCTCGACCGGGGTATCGGGGGCCCGCTCCTCGGACCGTCGGCCTACTTCATGAAGTCGCCGCCGGTGCAGTTCCACGACGACGTCTGCCATCAGATGGTGGAGGAGTTCGCCGCCGGGGAGCCCAACCCGGTCTGGCCCGAGGACTGAGGCCGGCGCCACCGGCCCGGCCCGGGGCCCCCTCCGGTCAGCCCTGGTCGGACCACCACGCCCGCAGGCGACGACGGGCCTCGTCCTCGCCGAGGGGGCCCTCGTCCATCCGGAGCTCGAGTAGGAAGCTGAGCGCCCGGCCCACCTCGCGCCCGGGGCCGATGCCCAGCTCCTCCATCACCTGGGACCCGTCGAGGTCGGGGCGGATGGCGTCCAGCTCCTCTTGTTGGCGGAGCTGGGCGATGCGGGCCTCCAGCTCGTCCATCCGCCGGGCCAGCGCCCGGGCCTTGTTGGCGTTGCGCGTGGTGCAGTCGCACCGGGTGAGCTCGTTCAGCTGGTCGAGCAGGGGCCCGGCGTCGCGGACGTAGCGACGCACGGCCCGGTCCGTCCACCCCAGCCGGTAGGTGTGGAAGCGGAGGTGCAGGTTGACCAGCTCCGTGACCACGTCGATCTCGTCGTTGGGGTAGCGCAGCGCCTGCATGCGGTGGCGGGTCATGCGGGCTCCGACCACCTCGTGATGGTGGAAGGTGACTCCCCCGTCGACGAAGGCGCGGGTCTTGGGCTTGCCCACGTCGTGGAAGAGGGCGGCCAGCCGGAGCAGCCGGTCGGGCCCGGTCTTGTCCATCACGGCCAGGGTGTGGGCCAGGACGTCCTTGTGCCGTTGGATCGGGTCCTGCTCGAGGGCCAGACCCGGGAGCTCGGGCAGGAACTCGTCGGCCAGACCGGTGCGCACCACGAACCAGAGGGCCACCGACGGGACCGGGACCATCACGATCTTGTCCAGCTCGTCCCGGATCCGCTCAGCCGACACGATGGCCAGACGGTGATGGTCGGAACGGACCGCCTCCACCAGCTCGGGAGCCGGCTCCAGCTCCAGCCGGGCGATGAACCGGGCCGCCCGGAGCATCCGCAAGGGGTCGTCGGCGAAGGACACCGCGGGATCCAGCGGCGTGCGGAGCCGGTGCTCGGACAGGTCGACCAGACCGCCGAAGGGGTCGATCAGCTCCAGGTCGGGCAGCTCGAGGGCCATGGCGTTCATGGTGAAGTCCCGCCGGGCCAGGTCGTCCTCCACCCGGTCCCCGAAGGCCACCTCGGGCTTTCGGGAGTCGGGCCGGTAGGCCTCGGCCCGGTGGGTGGTGATCTCGTACTTCTGGTCGCCCCGCCGGAACCCGATGGTGCCGAACCTCTTGCCCTGGGTCCACACCGAGTCGGCCCAGCCCGACACCACCGCCTCGATGGCGTCGGGTCGGGCGTCGGTGGTGAAGTCGAGGTCACCGCGGCCGTCGGCCGCGGTGGCGTCGGGTCCCGAGACGATGGCGTCGCGGACCGAGCCTCCCACCAGGTAGAGGCGGTGACCGGCGGACCGGAAGCGCTCGGACAGGTCGGCGGTGACCTCCACCAACGGTCGGAGTCGCTCGGGGATCACGCCGCCGAGGGTAGTGCGGCTGGCGTAGGCCACGGTTCGAACTGGCGTAGGCTGCCGTCCGAAGTGGATCGGGAACGAGGCAGCCTGTGCCCCTGCGGCAGCCACCCCCGGGCCGGCGTGCCGATCGGGGACGGGCCCGCCCCGATCGTCGGGGTGGGACAGCGTGGCGTCCGGCCGGAGCCATCCGGACCCGGGAGGCGCCCGAGGCGCCACCGGCCCCTGCTCGGGGTGGCCCTGGCCGCGGTCCTCGCCTCCGGCCTCCCCGTCGGGCCCGGACCGACCATCGCCGCGGCGGTCCCGGCCCCGGCCACCGGCGGCGCCCCGATCACCCTGGTCTCCCAGACCCCCTGGGTGGTACCCGAGGAG
>DATCBL010000095.1:0-10569 GCA_036511875.1 Acidimicrobiales bacterium | reverse complement strand
TCCGTGCGTGCCGGACCAGAAGCCACCCCGGCTGGAGGGAGACGAGTGGGACACCCTCCACGCCCTGCTCCAGTACCAGCGGGAGTCCCTGGTCCGCAAGGTGACCGGGGTCAGCGAGGAACAGGCCCGCGCCGACCTGGTGGGCAGCGGCACCAACCTGCTCTGGTTGACCAAGCACCTTGCCCGGGCGGAGACCCTCTGGATCCTGGTCCGCTTCGCCGGTCGATCGGTGACGGTCCCCGACGACGGCGTCCGTGACGACGACACCGTGGCCTCCGCCGTCGACGCCTACCGGCGCACCTGGCCGGCCATCGATGCCGAGTTGGCGGCGTCTCCGAGCCTCGACGCCCGGTGTCGGGCCGTGGGGGACGGCGCCCCGGCGAACCTCCGATGGGTGCTGATGCACCTTCTGGAGGAGACGGCCCGGCACGCCGGGCACGCCGACGTGTTGCGCGAGTTGATCGACGGGCAGACCGGACGGTAACCGCGACTCTCAGGGGCTCATCGGCTCCAGATGGGCGGAGGTGAACTGCTCGATCAGGCGGCGGAAGACGAGTTCGTCGCGCTCGGAGGCGAATGCCCGTCTCGGGATGATGAAGCAGCGGGGCCCCTTCCCCGCCCTCAGGAGGTAGAGGTCGCCCCTCATGAGCGTCTCGGCGAACGTGGGCCAGCGCAGCAGCGAGTCGCTGAGGGCGGTGCGTCGCTGGATGCCCTCGTCGGAGATCACCATCGTCCGCTCCTCGAACTGGCCTCGGAACCTCTTCCAGATCCGTCCCGGCGTGAGCGGCACCAGGACGTTGAAGATCACCAGGAGGACCAGGCCGAGGGCCAGCATGACCGTCCACGCCTCTGTGTTTCCCGCATCCACGGCCAGGACGACGGCCGCGGCGATGACCAGGCCCGCGCCGGCCAACGGAAGGATGAAGTTCTGCGGTCGCTGACGAAGTTGCCAGTAGTACACCGGGACGACCTCGTCCCGGGTGAGTTGGTGCTCGATCGACGACACCTGGGTCGGGTACGGAGTCATTCAGCGCATCAGGCGGAAGGCCGACCGGAGCTCGTCGACGAAGAGCTCCGGCTGCTCGAAGGCGGCAAAGTGGCCGCCCCGGTCCAGTTCGTTCCAGTACCGGAGGTCGGAGAATCCCGTCTCGGCCCACCGGCGAGAGATGCGAAGCACCTCCTTCGGGAAGATGGAGCAACCGGTCGGAACGTTGATCGGCTGGCGACCACCCCCGCCCAATCCGGGGCCGTAGCTCTCCCAGTAGAGCCGGGCCGAGGAAGCCGCCGATCCGGTGAGCCAGTAGGCCATCACGCTGTCCAGCAGCTCGTCCCGGGTGAACACGTTCTCGGGATGTCCGTCGCAGTCGGTCCAGGCCTGGAACTTCTCGACGATCCAGGCGCACTGGCCGGCCGGCGAATCCACCAGGCCGTAGCCGAGGGTCTGGGGCCGGGTGGACTGCTGTTTCGAGTAGCCGGACCCCTGCTTCCGGAACTCGGCCAGCGAGGCCAGGGCTTCCTGCTCGGCCCCGGTCAGGTCGCCCAGGCCGATCGATCCCAGGTCCACGACGGGCATGTTGAGGTGGATGCCGGCCAGGTGATCGGGGTCGTGGTGCCCGAGGGCGGAGGTCACCGCGGCGCCCCAGTCCCCGCCCTGGGCCCCGTAGCGCTCATAGCCCAGGCGGGCCATCAGTTCGGCCCAGGCCGTGGCGATCCGACCGACCCCCCAGCCGCTCACCGACGGCTTGCCGCTGAACCCGTACCCGGGCAGCGACGGGCACACCACGTCGAAGGCATCGGCGGCGTCGCCTCCGCGGGCCACCGGGTCGGTCAGGGGGCCGATGACCTTCAGGAACTCGACGATCGAGCCCGGCCAGCCGTGGGTCACGATGAGGGGCAGGGCGCCCGGATGGGGAGACCGGACGTGGAGGAAGTGGATGTCCACCCCGTCGATCTCGGTGACGAACTGGGGGATGGCATTGATCCGGCGCTCCGTCCGGCGCCAGTCGTACCGCTCCGACCAGTGGCGGCAGAGCTCCTGCAGGTAGGCGAGGGGCATCCCTTGGGACCAATCGTCCACGGTCTCGGCATCCGGCCACCGGGTGCGGCCCAGCCGGTCCCGGAGGTCGGCCAGCTGCTCGTCAGGTATGTCGATGGTGAACGGCCGGACGGCGGTGCTCATGGCGGTGGTGCGTCGGCTCGGTCAGTCGACGATGGTGATGGCCACCTTGGGACAGGCGTGGGCCGCTGCGGTGACCTTGGCCCGGAGCGCTTCGGGCGGCTCCTCGTCCAGGACGTAGAGGAAGTCGTCGTCCCGGACCTCGAACACCTCGGGCGCCGCCGCCATGCACAGGGCGTTCGATTCACAGAGGTCGTAGTCGACGAGTACTCGCATGACCGGAGTGTACCTAAGGTCGCGGGACGACCCCGGGGCCAGCGGCCTCCCCGGGGGCGCCTCGGTCGCCGCCTACCGCACCTCGGGCTCGCGGGGAAGGCCCAGGCCCATCTCGCCCACGATGTTGAGGTTGATCTCGGTGGTGCCCCCGGCGATGGTGGCCTGCCGGGAAGCGGCCAGGTTGGTGGCCCATTCGTCGGTGGTGGCGCCCAGACCCAGCAGGTCGAGGGCCAGGGCCGACAGGCGCTGCTCGGCCCGGCCCCAGGCCAGCTTGGTCATGCTGCCGTCGGCGCCGGTCGGCTGCCCGCTGCGCATACGGGCCAGCGACCGGTTGGTCATCCAGCGCATGCAGGCGATGTCGGCGTAGATGGACGCCACCCGATCGCGGAGCCTCGGATCGGTCAGGGCGCCCGCCGCCCGGGGGTCGGCCAGCAGCCGGTCGAGCTTGCGGGACAGGCCGAGGTGGAGCCGGGCCACGCCGGCCCGCTCGAAGCTGAGGGTGGTCATGGCCACCGTCCATCCGCTGTCGATCGGGCCGAGGGCGGCCGACGCCGGGATCCGGACGTCGGTGAAGAAGAGTTCGCTGAAGGTCAGATCGCCGGTGATGGTCCGCACCGGTCGGACCTCGATGCCCGGCGTGCGGAGGTCGACCAGGAAGCAGCTGATCCCCTTGTGCTTCCGGACGTCGGGGTCGGTCCGGACGTAGAGCTGGCACCAGTCGGCGATCTGGCCCAGGCTGTTCCAGGTCTTCTGGCCGTTGACGACGTACTCGTCGCCGTCGGCCACCGCCCGGGTCCGCAGCGAGGCCAGGTCGGATCCGGCGTCCGGCTCGGACATGCCCTGGGACCAGATCTCGTCCCCCCGCAGCAGCGGGCCGAGGAACCGTTGCTGCTGTTCGGGCGTGCCGTAGGTCATGATGGCCGGAGCGATGTTCGCCACGCCGATGGAGTTGATCGGGCCCGGGGCCGCCACGGCGCTCATCTCCTCGAGGTAGGCCAGCTGCTCGTCGATCCCGGCGTCCCGGCCCCCGTGCTCGGTGGGCCAGGCCGGGGCCGCCCACCCGGCATCGGCCAGGCGGCGGTTCCAGGCGCGGTAGGCCTCGAGGTCCTCGCCTTCGGGGATGCCCTGTCCCAGGCGGACCACCTCATCGGTCAGCTCCCGCGCCAACCAGCCCCGCAGCTCGGCCCGGAAGGCGGCGGCGCGGGCTCCGTTGCTCGGGCCACCGGTGGCGGGCCGCCCCGGCGCCAAGGGGGAGGGAGAACCGGAAGCGGGGTCCACCACCGTCCCGAGGGCCGGCTCGCGGGCGAGGTCTGTCATGGAAGGCGGTCTCCTTGGGCCGGGCGGCCGACCGGCCCGGTGGCCGTCGGATGAGAAGGTGATTCTAACCCGTGGAGAGTAGTATTTCTGCGGGCCGGGGTGCTCCACGGGTCCTTCGGCACCGGTCGGTCCGGGTCAGGTGGTCGGGCCCGGAGCCATCACCCCGGCCAGGCACCACCCGACCATGTCGTCCTCGTTGATGACCCGCGGCGACATCTGCACGCCGAGGATCCGCATGTCGATCACCGACACCACGGTGTGGATGACCAGGCCGGCCAGGACCGGGACCTCGATGTCGTCTCGGAACACCCCGGTGGCCACGCCGGCCTCGAGGATCTCGGCGACCATGGCCACCTGCGGAGTGAAGATGGAGGAGAACTCCTCGGTCCGGGTGTCGGCCAGGTGCCAGGAGAACAGGACCATGCCCCGCGAGGACGAGCTGCTCAGCTGGGCGGAGCTGAACATGGTCTTGACCAGGACCTGAAGCTTCTCCACCGGATCGGTCACCGGCTCGATGCGGGTCCGGATATTGGCCACGTACCCCACCACCGCCTCCTCCACCAGGGCCAGCAGGAGATCGTCCTTGGTGGCAAAGTACTGGTAGAAGGAGCGCAGCGACATCCCCGAGGTCTCGACCACGTCCTGCACGGTGAAGTCGGCCTTGCCGGTCTTGCGGATCAGTTCGTTGGCGGCCCGGATGAACTTCCCGCCCCGGGAGATGGCCTTCTGCCGCGCCTCCTTCAGCGAGTGCTCCACCGTGCGCTCCTGCCACTTGCTGGTTTGGCTCATCTCATCACTTCGCAGTCGGGAGTCGGTGCCGTTCCCGCCCCCCACGTTGGAGTGCGTCGATCGTGACCCTGCCCGTCCAGGAGCGTGAGTATAGGGGGAGTCTCGGCCGGTGAGAGGAGCACTGGTGCCCGATCGGCTCCGTGCTAATCTGCGCTGCGCTCGAGACGGGGAGGGCGACAGGGCGATCGACCCGGGCTTTCGACCCGGATGGCTCGTCCGGACCAATCAGACAAGCAGGCCACTGGGCCAGGGGGTCATGCCGTGAATCTCAAGCCGGGACTGCGATTGAGCAGCCAGGTGTGCGACGGCGAGATCGTGGTGATCAAGGGCTCGGGGGAACACGCGCTGGAGTGCGGGGGGGCACCGACGGTTCCGGTGGGCGACTCCGCTGCGCACCGGGGTGCACCGGCCGACGACCTCTCGGACGGGACGTTGTTGGGCAAGCGCTACACCAACGACGAGGAGACCGTCGAGATCTTGTGCACCAAGCCTGGCGTGGGCACCCTGACCTTCGACGGGCAGGTGCTCACGCTCAAGGAGACCAAGCCCCTCCCGGCCTCCGACTGAACGACCCGCCCCCGCACCGGACGACCCGAGGGTCACTCCGGTGCACCCCGCCCGGGGGTTGCGATTGCGTCCGACGGCAGTGGGTCCCTACATTGTCACCTGAACCCCGGCCCACCGGCCGTCGTCTCTCGGGGCCGCCGCCCAGACGGAGCTGAAGAACATGGCCAACGCCCACGCCGTCGACCTCGCCCTCCTGGTGTTCCGTTGTGCCATCGGCGCGGTGTTCCTCGCCCATGGGCTGAATCACATCTTCGGCGGGGGCAAGATCGCCGGGACCGGCCGGTGGTTCGAGAGCCTGGGCATGAAGCCCGGCTGGCTGCACGCCTGGACGGCCAGCGTCACCGAGATCGCCGCCGGCCTGTTGCTGGTGCTCGGGCTGCTCACCGCCTTCGGCGGTGCCGGGGTGGTGGGCGTCATGCTGGTGGCTTGGATCACCAACCACCTGAAGAACGGGTTCTTCATCTTCCGGCCCGGCGAGGGCTGGGAGTACGTGATGGTGCTCACCTTCTCGGGCTTCATGCTGGCCACGGTGGGACCGGGTGGCTGGAGCATCGACAAGGCGGCCGGGCTGACCGGGCTATGGGGCTGGACGGGCCTGCTCATCGCGGTGGCGGCCGGCGTCGGGGGCAGCGCGCTCCTGTTGATCACCTTCTGGAGGCCGGAGCCCAAGGTCTCCGGGTAGCGGGCTCGACCGCGCCCGAGCCCCGGGGGCGGTCGTCCTTCGGGCTGCGGGTGGGGGCTACTGGTGGACGGGGACGTCCCAGACCACAACGGTCCCCCCTGTGGGTGGGCTCTCGATGGTGCACTCCCCGTGGAGCTTCTCGGCCCGACTCCTCATGTTGCCCAGACCGAGACCGCTCGACCCGGGTCCCGAGGTGGCCAGCCCGCATCCGTCGTCGACGATCAGGAGCCGGCACCGGCCGGACTCCACGCTGACGGTGACCCGGGCCTGCGTGGCGGCGGCATGCCGCCCGATGTTGGACACCGCCTCCCGGACCACGGCCAACAGGTGTTCGAGCACGATGTCGGGCACGGCGGTGTCGACCGGGCCGTCGAAGGCCGCCCGGACCTCGAACCCGGCCACCGGACGCAGATCTTCGAGGAGCGAGAGCACGTTGTCCCGCACCCCTTGACCGAGGCCGTCCGATCCGAGCTCGAAGATGCTGGTGCGGACCTGGCGGATGGTGTCGTCGATGTCACCGATGGTGGCGGTCAGGCGGTCGGCGTTGCGAGAGGCATTCGGATTGGCCACCATGCTCTGCAGGGACAGCCCGATGGCGAACAGGCGCTGGATGACCGTGTCGTGCAGGTCCCGGGCCAGGCGGTCGCGCTCCTCGTAGACGGCCACCTCGGTGACCCGCTCGTGCAGTCGGGCGTTCTCGATGGCGATCCCGGCCGCCACGGCCAGAGCGCCGATCAGCGCCTCGTCGTCGGCGGTGAACTCGGTCCAGCCCACCTTGTCAGTGAGGTAGAGGTTCCCGTAGACCTCGTCGCGTACCTTGAGCGGGACTCCGAGGAACGAGGTCATGGGGGGATGGTTGGGGGGGAAGCCGTGACGGTCCGGGTGGGTGTCCAGGCGGCTGATCCGGAGCGACCGGGGATCACTGGTCAGGAGGCCGAGGACGCCGCGCCCGGTCGGACGGGCGCCGATCCGATCCTCCTCGTCGGGTTCGAGACCGACGGTGATGAACTGGGACAGCGCCGTGCGGTCGGCGTTGAGCACCCCGAGCGCCCCGTACTGGGCCCCGGTCATGGAGCGGGCCTCGTCCACGATGTGGCGGAGCAGGGTGGGAAGATCGAGATCGGCCTCGATCAGCAGCGTGGCTTCGAGGACACGGCGGAGTTTGGCCGGATCTTCGATCGAGTGAAAGGGCACGTATGCCTCCGGTACTCCTCACACCAGGACCAATGGCACAAGTCCCTGCTCACGACCTTAGCGCGTTACCATCGCGGAAAGCCCCCTCCGGGTGTGGGCGCCGAGGCCTCACCTGGCGACCGGGCTCCGACGTCGGGCCGGGACATCCGGGCCGACCGGCCCCGCCCGTCGAGACAGCGAGCACCTTCCCGATGACCATCCGAGTCTTCCTGCTTGATGATCACGAGATCGTCCGGACCGGTCTGCGCTCGCTGCTCGAGGCCGAAGAGGACGTCGAGGTAGTGGGTGAGGCGTCGACCGCGGCGGAGGCCCTGGCTCGCATTCCCCCCACCCGACCACACGTGGCCATTCTCGACGTCCGCCTCCCCGACGCCAGCGGCATCGAGGTCTGCCGCGAGGTGCGGTCGAACTCGCCGGAGGTGGCCTGCCTGATGCTGACCTCGTACGCCGACGACGAGGCCCTGTTCGCCGCGGTCATGGCCGGGGCCTCGGGCTACGTCCTGAAGCAGGTGGGGGGGAGCAGCCTGCTTCAGGACGTCCGCAAGGTGGCGGCGGGGGAGTCCCTGCTCGATCCCGCCCTCACCGCCCGGGTCCTCGAGCGCATCGGCCTCCCGCCCGAGGAGGACCCGCTGTTGGCCACCCTCACCGTCCAGGAGCGACGCATCCTCGACCTGGTCGCCGACGGCCAGACCAACCGCCAGATCGCCGCGGCCATGTTCCTGGCGGAGAAGACGGTGAAGAACTACGTCTCCAACCTCCTGTCGAAGCTGGGCATGGAGCGGCGCACCCAGGCCGCCACGTACGCCACCCGGGTCGCCGAGCGCACGGCCCGGGACCGGCCAACCGACGCCGGCGGCACCTGACCCTCATCGGCACCCCGGCCACCGTGACCGGTCAGCTGCGGCGACCGAGCATGTTGGCATTGGGGGCGGCCCGGGCCACCAGGTCGGGCACCACCGACCCGAGCTCGGCACTGTCCCACCGATCGCCCTTGTCGGCGCCCGGGCCGGCGACCCAGCCCTCGGCCACGCTGATGTGCCCGCCGTAGACGTTGAAGACCCGGCCCGTGATGTCCTTGGACTCGGGACTGCCCAGCCACACCACCAGGGGTGCGATGTTGTCGGGGTCGTTGGGGTCGAACTCGTCCGGCTTGACCTGGGCATCGAATCCGCCCCCCAGGTTTTCGGTCATCCGGGTCAGGGCGGCCGGGGCGATGGCGTTGACGGTGACCCCGTACCGTCCGAGCTCCATGGCCGCGATGACGGTGAGCGAGGCGATGCCGGCCTTCGCCGCGCCGTAGTTGGTCTGGCCCACGTTTCCGTAGATTCCCGAGGGCGAGGTGGTGTTGATGATCCGCGCGTCGTTGGTCTCGCCGGCCTTGGACCGGTTGCGCCAGTAGTCCACCGCCGCCCGCATCGGGGCGAAGGTGCCCCGCAGGTGGACCCGGATGACCGCGTCCCACTCCTCGACGGTCATGTTGACGAACATGCGGTCGCGGAGGATGCCGGCGTTGTTGACCAGCACGTCGAGACCGCCGAAGGTGTCGATGGCCGTGGCGATCAGGCGCTGGGCCCCCTCGACGTCGGAGATGTCGTCACCGTTGGCCACGGCTTCGCCGCCCATGGCCTTGATCTCGTCGACCACCTGGCCGGCCGGCCCCTCGGAGCGCCCGCTCCCGTCCACCTCGGCCCCCAGGTCGTTGACCACGATCTTGGCCCCCTGGCTGGCGAACTCGATGGCATGGGCTCGTCCGATGCCGCGCCCCGATCCGGTGATGACGACCACGCGTCCCTCGTTGATGCCGGCCATGTCTGTGCTCCTTGTGCTGGGTGGGTGGACTGGTGGGCTGATGGGTCAGGCGTTCTTCGGCAGCTCGGAGAAGGGGGTGGTCCGGTCGTTGTTGGGCTCCTTCGGGAGGCCCAGCACCCGCTCGCCGATGATGTTGCGTTGGATCTGGTCGGTGCCTCCGTAGATGGGGGGCGCCTGGGCCAGCAGGGCCAGCTCGGTGACGATGGGAAGGGTGGGCCGGCCGGTGATCTCGACGATGGCCCGGCGCCCTTCGGGGTCGTAGGAGTGGAGCATGCCCGACGCCCCGGCGATGCTGAGGCCGAGGTCGCGGGAGAGTCGCATGATGTGGCTCATGGAGAGCTTGGAGATGTTGGGCATACCGGGGATGTCGCCCCCCGCCTGCTTGACCGCCTTCAGGCGCAGGCCGTTCATGCGGCCCAGCTCCTCCCAGGTGTAGAGCTGGGCCAGGCCCTGGCGCACCACGGCGTCGGTCTCGACCCCGTTGGCCCGGGCCAGGTCGGTGAGCAACCCGCGGCCGGCCCGCATGGCCTGGAGCATGGTGGACTCGCCGGATCCCGACCGGGCGGTGCCGTTGCCGGAGGCCACGAACTCCCCGACCCGGCGGTCGAGGTCGCCGCCCACGGTGCCGGGGACGGCGATGCTCCCGGCCCCGTCCCCGCTCCCCGACCCGAGGCCGGCCCGCTCGTTGGCCAGGGTGGTGTTGGCCACCGCCCACCCGCGGTTCTCCCCGCCGATGACGGCGTCGTCCGGCACCCGGGCGTCGGTCAGGAACACCTCGTTGAACAACGCCCGGCCGGTCATCTCGCGGAGCGGGCGGATGTCGATGCCGGGCTGGACCATGGGGCAGGCGAAGTAGGTGATGCCCTGATGCTTGGGCACCTCGGGATCGGTCCGGGCCAGCAGCATCCCCATGTCGGCCTTCTGGCCGTTGGAGGTCCAGACCTTCTGGCCGTTGACGATCCACTCGTCGCCGTCGCGAACCGCCCGGGTCTGGAGCCCGGCCAAGTCGGATCCGGCCGACGGTTCCGAGAACAGCTGGCACCACGACTGCTGCCCGGTGACGATGGCCCTCACGTACCGGTCGATCTGCTCCTGGGTCCCGTGGGCGGCGATGGTGGGGGCGGCCAACAGCAGGCCGAGACCGTTCGGCGCCCCGAGGGCGCCGAACTGGGCGATGGCCTGGGCGATCCTCACGCCGTCGTTGCGGTTGAGGCCCTTGCCGTAGGCGTTGGTGGGCAGGGAGGGGGCCGACCACCCGGCTAGGCCCAGGCGCTCCCACCAGGCCCCCACGGTCAACTCCGGATCCCACTGCGACGACAGCCAGTCGTGCAACTCCTCGAGCACCTGGTCGGTCGATGGCGTGGTGGCGGTGTTGGTCATGGTCTCCCCCGGGCGGCGGCGGTCAGTGGCGGGCCCGGGGACGACGGTAGTGGGGCGAGCGCCCCTTGTGCCAAGCTCGGTCGGCCCGGAGGGCGACGGAGCCACCAGGGAGGGTGCGATGACCACGGTCGAAACGGTGCGGGGTCCGGTCGAGGCGACCGACCTGGGCACCACGCTCATGCACGAGCACGTGTTCGTGCTGACCCCGGACATGCTGGCCAACTACCCGGCCGGTTGGGACGAGGAGTCCAAGGTGGCCGAGGCCATCACCCGACTGGCCCGGGTGAAGTCCCTCGGGGTGGACACCATCGTGGACCCCACCGTGGTCGGACTGGGCCGCTACATCCCCCGCATCGAGCGGATCAACCGGTCGGTGGACATCAACATCGTGGCCGCCACCGGCCTCTACACCTACGACCACCTCCCCTTCGGCTTGCGG